>JAFYLG010000096.1 GCA_017537225.1 Lachnospiraceae bacterium | reverse complement strand
TATCCCTGATCATGATGACATACCGGGCAGTTCTTAGGCGCTACAGATCCCACATGGATGTGACCACAGTTTAAACACAACCATGCCGTTTGTCTGGCCACCCCTGCATTCAGAGGATCATTCAATCCAAAAAGCAGATCCTGCTCCATCCACTGGGCATACCGACCAAACCGCTCTGCATGGGTCTTTTCGATCTTGGCGATCAGTTCAAAGGCACTGGCGATTTGAGGAAAACCTTCTTCCTTGGCAATCTCTGCAAAAGACTTATACACTACATCGTGCTCTTCCAGCTCATTGTGTTCAGCGCAGCGCAGGATCTTCTGTATACTGGGGTCGATGTCTACCGGATAGGTACCATCCACCGTGATCGTCTCCCCGGACAGATCCTTTAAAAAGTTATAAAAAATCTCCGCATGCTCCTTCTCCTGATTAGCAGTAAAGGTGAAAATCTCTGCCAACACCTGCAGTTTCTGCTGTTTTGCCTGCCCTGCGGCAAAAGTGTAGCGGTTTCTGGCCTGACTCTCTCCGGCAAAAGCCCGCATCAGATTATCCTTGGTCTGACTGTTTTTAAAATCAACGAACATAAAAAACCTCCTGTAAACTTTGAGTTCTCATCAAAGAGTATCGGAGGTTTTTGCCATTTTTATTCAATTTCTTATAAAGTTACTTCCATTCCCTTCGGAGTAGCTGCCAGTCCACCCAGACCGGTCTCACGCAGAGAAGAAGCCATCTTCTCGCCTACCTCACGCATGGCATCGATGACCTGATCCACGGGGATAAAGCTCTGGATCCCGGCCAGCGCCTGATCCGCCGCAGTCATGGCATTGACAGCACCAATGACATTTCTCTTGACACAGGGAACCTCAACCAGACCGGCTACGGGATCACACACCAGACCAAGCAGTGCCTTCAGGGCGATAGCTACCGCATGGCAGATGACCTCTTCGTTGCCGCCTTTTAAATAAGCCAGAGCACCTGCTGCCATGGCGGATGCCGAACCGATCTCTGCCTGACATCCACCGGTAGCACCGGCGATAAAGGCGCGGGAGGCAATGACCTGACCGATACCGGCAGCCACATAAAGAGCCTCCTCTACCTGCTGGTCACTGAGCTGATAGCGATGGGCACAAGGGATCAACACGGCCGGCAGTACACCACAGGAACCTGCGGTAGGAGCCGCCACGATACGGCGCATGCAGGCATTGGACTCCGCCATCTGAATGGCACGGGTCACAACTTCGCCGATAAAATCACCACAATAGGAATCTGCAGAAGCATAGTAAGCGGCCGCACGGCCACCGTCACAGCCACTGAGACCGCTGGCAGAGCGCAGGGTAGGATCATAGTCCCGATCCGCCTGGACCATAGCCTGCCACAACTGGCTCATCTTGGCATGAGATGCCTCGGCACTGGCCTCACGCTCCTGCATATCATCTTCCAGGATCACCTGGTAAAAATTCTTATTTTCTTCCCGACACAGACGACAGATCTGTTCTAATGAATGAAATGCCATTACTTTTCCTCCTCTGAAGCGATGCGGATCACCTTCAAAATGCCCTGCATATGCGGCAATGCCTGGATCACATCTTCGCTGATATCTGTATCCGTCTCTGCAATGGTAAAGGCATAACCGCCCTTTTGATTGCGGTACAACTGCAGGGTAGCAATATTCACATCCTGAGAATACCGAGCATAGCAAATATCTGCCAACACACCGGGCTTGTCCTCGTTCTGCACGATCAGAGTAGGTTTCTCTCCGGTAAAGTCCACACGGATGCCATCGATCTGATTTACCATGATACGACCACCACCCAAAGAGGACGCCTGGACCTTGACCTGATTGCCTTCCTTGCCCCAAACGGTCAGCACCGCCGTGTTAGGGTGAGCATCTCTCAGGTTCACATTTTCAAAGGAAAAAGCTAAGCCCGACTCATGTGCCACCTGACGACTATAAGGGATCCGGCTATCATCCGGCTCCATGCCTAATAATCCCGCCAACAGAGCACGGTCCGTACCGTGACCACTGCCGGTAGCCGCAAAAGAACCATGGAGCTGGATTTGCGCCTTGACCGGAGTCTCACCCAGGATCTTTCTTGCCATATATCCGATCCGCACAGCACCTGCCGTGTGGGAACTAGAAGGACCTACCATCACCGGTCCCAGAATTTCAAAAATATTCATACTATCAGTCCATCCTTTGGTATGATTTATTTTTCAGACGGATCCACCTCGATATACTCCGATGCATCCGGGAGCTCCACAGTCACAGGCTGACCAGGATCGTGATACACCATGGTGGCGGTTGCATTACAATCCCACTTGGCACCTGCCCATGTGGTATACACGATTTCCATGGTGATATCCACCGGATAGCCTTCTTCATTGACCTTCATCACGCCCTGAAACGCTTTATATATCAGACCTCTACTGTTGACCACCAGGGGAATATTGGACAGATACTCCTTCATTTCCTCGTTCATCAGCCTCTTAGCATCCACAGAATACGTCAGGATCCTCAAGCCACCCTCTTTCGTCATAGTGAGATCACTCAGGTCATCCAGCGCTAAATCCTGCATCATGGGGATTTTAAGCATGGCATCTTCCAGAGACATCGGATACTTGACCTTTTGCCCCCTCTCATCCGTCAGATAATAACCATCCATATAGTAGGCTTGTTGCTCCGGCTTTATCTCCGGCACCCCCATATGTATCGACATGTCCGTCCTCATCGCTTCATTCATATGCATCGACATATCCATCTTCATCGCTTCGCTGTTGGGATGTGCCACCCGCAGAGCCGCATCCAGGCCCATCTCCCTGGTCTCACCTTCCGCTGTAATCACAACGTCCATGGACATCTCCATATCGATGCCATTCAGATAATTTAATTGGTACAATTTCTCGCAGGCTGTCGCATACACTTCTTCAGGCGTAAGCTCCGTTTTTTTGGTGCACCCCGCCATGCTGCACATCAGTGCCAATACGATCAGCCACATACCGACTCGTTTTACCATCTTCATGGTTTTTCCTCCTAGTGTCATGGATCTCTATCTTCTTTTAATACTTCCCCTTCTCACCGATACGATACCGGGCTTTGACCACGTTTTCCTTGACCCAACGCAGAGTCTTTTCCTCGCCTTCTTCTGCCAGCATCACCAGCAGCTTATGTAAAAAAGCATCGGAGTCTTCATGCATCAGGACAAAGGGCTTGGTTCGCTCGTAATATTCCAACGAGCTACGGTCTGTATATTTATCTTTCATATAGACCTTGCTGGCTGCAATGCGGTCGCAAAACATTTCCACGATATAGCGGGTAGGCATGGGATGTCCTACCAACGTACCATCCGTACCACTCTTGATATCGATCCAATACTCGTGGTGGTGCTTATTGCGACCCTTGTGGTGAAACCATCCCGGGGAAAAACCTTCCGCATCACGGGCTCCCGCATGAGGACTGCGGGTCCCCTGATAGTATTTCACACCGATGCGAAATTCTTCCCAACTATATTTAGAAAGATCATGAAGCAGGCCCTGCTTGTACAGACCCACGCGAAAACAATATTTCATCACCAGCACTTTATGGTGGTTGATGGTACAAAGATGATGCCAGGCATTGTATAAATAGCCATGAGGTTTGGTCTGCATATGTATCACCTGCCTTTAGGGGATATGATATCTGCCATAAACAGCTCTCGATGATTGCTGTTCCTGGGAGGGAATGCCTTGTAGTTATTACGCTCTGCCGCTGCGCACCAGGATCTCCTGCATCTCCTCAGGAGTAAATACGTAGTTGGTGTTGCAGAAATGGCAGCTGACCTCG
>JAFYLG010000095.1 GCA_017537225.1 Lachnospiraceae bacterium | reverse complement strand
GATCGCGGAGCTGAATGATAAGGTAAAGCGTCAGATGGCTGAGTTTGAAAACTTCCGCAAGCGTACTGAGAAAGAAAAGAGCGCCATGTTTGAAGTGGGTGCCAAGAGCGTACTGGAAAAGTTACTGCCGGTGGTAGATAACTTTGAGAGAGGTCTGGCAGCCATCCCTGAGGCAGATAAGCAGAGTCCCACTGCTGTAGGCATGGAGATGATCTACAAGCAGCTGATGAAGGCTCTGGAGGAGATGGATGTAAAACCCATCGAAGCCGTTGGCAAAGAATTCAGCCCCGACTTCCACAACGCGGTAATGCAGTGTGAGGTGGATGGCGTAGAGGAAAACATTATCGTGCAGGAGTTCCAGAAGGGATATCTGTACAGAGGCAATGTTCTTCGCTACAGCATGGTACAGGTAAATAAATAAATTTAGTATAGAAACTATCGTAGACAAAGTATTTTCCCACAGACGGGAAAGAGGAGGCAAACATTATGAGTAAGATTATTGGTATTGACTTAGGTACTACAAACTCTTGCGTAGCTGTTATGGAAGGTGGCAAGCCCACCGTTATCGCTAACGCTGAGGGCGCAAGAACCACCCCTTCCGTAGTAGCTTTCGCTAAGAACGGTGAGAGACTGGTAGGTGAGCCCGCAAAGCGTCAGGCTGTAACTAACGCCGACAAGACCATCTCTTCCATCAAGAGACACATGGGTACCAACTACAAGGTAAACATCGATGGCAAGAACTACTCTCCTCAGGAGATCTCTGCCATGGTTCTGCAGAAGCTGAAGGCTGACGCCGAGGCTTATCTGGGTGAGAAGGTGACTGAGGCTGTTATCACCGTTCCCGCATACTTCAACGACGCACAGCGTCAGGCTACCAAGGATGCCGGTAAGATCGCTGGCCTGGATGTAAAGCGTATCATCAACGAGCCTACCGCAGCTGCTCTGGCTTACGGTCTGGACAACGAGAACGAGCAGAAGATCCTGGTATACGACCTGGGCGGCGGTACCTTCGACGTATCCATCATCGAGATCGGTGACGGTGTTATCGAAGTACTGGCTACCAACGGCGACACCCACCTGGGCGGCGACGATTTCGACAACAAGCTGACAAACTACATGCTGGCTGAGTTCAAGAGAAAAGAGGGCGTGGATCTGTCCCTGGATAAGATGGCTCTGCAGAGACTGAAGGAAGCTGCTGAGAAGGCTAAGAAGGAGCTGTCCTCTGCTGCTACCACCAACATCAACCTGCCTTACATCACCGCTACCGCTGAGGGTCCCAAGCACTTTGAGATGGATCTGACCCGTGCTAAGTTCAACGAGCTAACCCACGATCTGGTAGAGAGAACCGTTGTTCCCGTACAGAACGCTATGCGTGATGCCGGTCTGAACAACTCCGATATCAGCAAGGTTCTGCTGGTAGGTGGTTCTACCCGTATCCCTGCTGTGCAGGACCGCGTAAGACAGCTGACCGGTCAGGAGCCTTCCAAGACTCTGAACCCCGACGAGTGCGTAGCTCTGGGTGCCAGCATCCAGGGTGGTAAGCTGGCTGGCGATGCCGGCGCAGGCGAGATCCTGCTGCTGGACGTAACCCCTCTGTCTCTGTCTATCGAGACCATGGGTGGTATCGCTACCAGACTGATCGAGAGAAACACCACCATCCCCACCAAGCACAGCCAGATCTTCTCCACTGCAGCTGACAATCAGACTGCCGTAGATATCAACGTTCTGCAGGGTGAGAGACAGTTTGCCCGCGACAACAAGTCTCTGGGCCAGTTCCGTCTGGATGGTATTCCTCCGGCAAGAAGAGGTATCCCTCAGATCGAGGTTACCTTTGATATCGACGCTAACGGTATCGTAAACGTATCCGCTAAGGATCTGGGTACCGGTAAGGAGCAGCACATCACCATTACCGCTGGTTCCAACATGTCCGATGCTGACATCGAGAGAGCTGTAAAGGAAGCTGCTGAGTTCGAAGCTCAGGATAAGAAACGCAAGGAAGCCATCGATGCCAGAAACGAAGCTGACCAGATGGTATTCACCACTGAGAACGCTCTGAAGGAAGTTGGCGATAAGCTGGACCCCAGCCTGAAGGCTAACGTGGAAGCTGACCTGGCTGCTCTGAAGTCCGTAGTAGACGCTACCGCTAACATGGAGATCAGCGAGGCTCAGGTAGAAGAACTGAAGTCCGGCAAGGAGAAGCTGATGAACAGTGCTCAGCAGCTGTTCCAGACCCTGTATGCACAGCAGCAGGGCGGTGGCCAGGCTGGCCCCGACATGGGCGGCTTCAACGGCGGTGCAGGCCCTCAGGGCGGCGCCGGCTATGATGATGACGTCGTAGACGTGTAGCACCAGAGCGCAGAAACTCATGCGATCATGCTTGCATGAGTGAGCATGAGGTTAGCGCTCGCAAGAACATGAGTAAGTAGGCCGATAGGCCGGATTACGAATGTTCTTAGAATGGCGGGAGTGCGAAGCACGGAGTCATTCGTGGGTGCTACAAACCTATACAATTCTTATAACTACAAAGATACCCACAGTCCTCGCCTCTTTGGTAGGACTGTGGGTTATCGGCTGAAAAGGGAAGCGATTTAAATGGCAGAAACTAAGAGAGACTATTATGAGGTGTTGGGCGTATCCAAAGACGCAGACGATGCTGCGCTGAAAAAGGCGTACCGCACCCTTGCAAAAAAATATCATCCGGATACCAATCAGGGCAATCCGGAAGCAGAAGCCAAGTTTAAGGAAGCTTCTGAGGCGTATGCCGTACTGAGTGATGCCGACAAGAGAAGACAGTATGATCAGTTTGGTCATGCTGCTTTTGAAAATGGCGGCGGCGGTGCCGGCGGCTATGGCGGCTTTGATTTTAGCGGCAATATGGGCGACATCTTCGGCGATATTTTCGGTGATTTCTTTGGCGGTGGATTTGGCGGCTTTGGTGGCGGCAGTTCCCGTTCTTACAACGGCCCCATGAAGGGCGCTACTCTGCGTACCGCTATCCATATCACCTTTGAAGAGTCCATTTTTGGCTGTGACAAAGAGATCGAGATCAACAGTAAAGACACCTGTACCACCTGTAATGGTACCGGAGCCAAGCCCGGTACTCAGCCTGTGACTTGTGCCAAGTGTGGCGGTAAGGGCCAGGTAGTATCCCAGGTACAGACTCCTCTGGGCGTAATGCGCAGCACTCAGGTATGTCCTGACTGTGGCGGCAAGGGTACCGTGATCAAGGACAAGTGTCCTACCTGTCGCGGTAACGGTTATACCACCAGCCGCAAAAAGGTACCGATCAGTGTACCTGCCGGTATTGCGGATGGTCAGAGCCTGCGTAAGGCCGGTTTTGGCGATCTGGGAACCAATGGCGGTGAGAGAGGCGATCTGCTGGTAGAGGTACATGTATCCTCCCATCCCATCTTCAAGCGCCAGGATATGAATCTGTATTCCACAGAGCCCATCTCCTTTGCGATAGCAGCTCTGGGCGGTGAGATCAAGATCCGCACCATCGACGGCGATATGACCTATGAGGTAAAGCCCGGCACTCAGACTGACACCAAGGTTCGTCTGCGCGGAAAGGGTGTACCTTCTCTGCGCAATAAGAATATTCGCGGTGACCATATCGTGACTTTGGTGGTACAGGTTCCTGAGAAGCTGACCCGTGAGCAGAAGGAAGCCCTGCAGGCTTTCGACGATGCCATGAACGGCAAGACCCCGGAAAAGAAAAAGGGATTTTTTAAATGATAAAAGCAATCATTCTGGATTTTGATGGAACCATGATCGATTCGGAGTCCCTGTGGCACAAGGCCTACGATGTGTGGCTGAAGGAGAATCATGGCCATGAGTTTCCTCTGGACCTGTTTATCCGCAATGCCGGCTCCGATGGGCGAGAGGTGTTTGCAGAGCTGGAACGCCGCATTGGCCATCCGGTAGCCTGGAAGGAGATGCAGGACTGGTCTTACCAGCAGGTCCATCGTTGGGCGGATGAGTTGGAATTGTTACCTGGTGTGATGGATTTGATCCTGCAGGCCAAGGAAAAGGGACTGAAGATCTCTACCGGCACATCTTCCCGTGCTTTTCGCGTGATCGCACAGTTGGAGCGGTTGGATCTGATGAAATATTTTGATGCCCTGTCTACCGTAGATCTGGTAGCTCATGCTAAGCCCCATCCGGATATCTTTTTAAAGGCTGCCGAGCTGTTAGGCGTAGAGCCTCAGGAGTGTCTGGTAATTGAGGATTCTGCCAATGGTGTGGCAGCTGCCACTGCAGCCGGCATGCCTTGTCTGATCGTTCCCAATGATATCACCCGCAGTATGGATTTTACAGGGGCATATCAGGTGCTGGAGTCTCTGACAGAGATCGATCT
>JAFYLG010000094.1 GCA_017537225.1 Lachnospiraceae bacterium | reverse complement strand
GTTCAAATCGCCGACAGTCACTGCCAGAGAAGACGCTTTCAGACGCTGGCCCTTACAGTCATCGCAGGGAGTGATGCGCATAAAGGTCTCATACTCTGCCTTCATGGTCTCGGAGAAGGTCTCCTTATAGCGACGCTGCACATTGGCGATGAGGCCTTCAAAGGCCACATCATAGACGCCAAAACCGCGTTGGCCCTTGTAATGGACCGGCACTTTTTCCCCGTCGGTGCCATACAGCAACACGTTCTTCGCTGTTTCGGAATACTCACAGAAAGGGGTATCCAGATCAAAATCATACTTTTTCGTCAGTGCCTGCAGGGTAGCATTGGTAAAGCTACCCGGCTCATGGCATGACTGCCAGCCGGTAACCACGATAGCTCCCTGATTGATGGACAGAGTGGTATCCGGGATCATCAAATGCCAGTCAAACTCCATCTTATAGCCCAGACCAAAACAGGTAGGACAGGCACCAAAAGGATTATTAAAGGAGAAGCTGCGAGGCTCCACCTCTTCGATGCTCACATTACAGTCGGGGCAGGAAAAGCTCTGGCTAAAGCGCAGGATCTCACTGCCACCTACTTCTACGTCCATCAGACCTTCGGCCAGACTCATCACCGTCTCGATGGAGTCGGCCAATCGACGCTCGATGCCCTCTTTGATCACCAGACGATCTACCACGATCTCGATGTTGTGCTTGATATTCTTTTCCAGCTTGAACTCTTCGGACAGGTCATATACATTGCCATCTACGCGAACACGGACATAGCCACTGCGGCGGGCCTGCTCAAAAATCTTCTGGTGCTCGCCCTTGCGGCCACGAACCACCGGCGCCAACAGCTGGATACGAGTGCGCTCCGGCAATTCCATCAATTGATCTACCATCTGATCTACAGTCTGCTTACGGATCTCTCTGCCACACTTAGGACAGTGAGGGATCCCGATGCGGGCATACAAAAGACGCAGATAGTCATAGATCTCCGTCACGGTACCTACAGTAGAACGGGGATTTCGGTTGGTAGATTTCTGGTCGATGGAGATGGCTGGGGACAGTCCTTCGATATGCTCCACATCCGGCTTTTCCATCTGGCCTAAAAACTGTCTGGCATAAGAGGACAGGGACTCCATGTAGCGTCGCTGTCCCTCAGCATAAATGGTATCAAAAGCCAGGGAAGACTTACCGGAACCACTGAGGCCCGTCAGTACTACCAGTTTATTGCGGGGGATCTCCACAGACACATTTTTTAAGTTGTGCTCTCTGGCTCCCCGGATCTTAATATATTGGGAATGACTCATAGTTGTTCTCCTGGGCGATAGGATCTCCTGCCGGACATCACTAATACGCCTCTTATTTAGGACTCATCATATAGATTCTGCAGCACTTTTTTCAGATCCATCATCTGGTCACGCAGCTGGGCAGCCAGCTCGAAATTCAGCTCGGCGGCCGCAGCCTGCATCTTCTTTTGGATCTGCTTGATCTGAGCCAGCAGTTCCTTCTCACTCATAGACTCAGGATCCTTGGCCAGCTTTACCTTGGCATCGTTGGCCACTTTGCCGATACTGATCAGGTCACGGACTGCCTTGCGGATAGTAGTAGGGGTGATGCCGTGGGCTTCATTGTAGGCCTGCTGGATCTGACGACGACGGTTGGTCTCATCCAACGCCACTCGCATGGAACGGGTGATCTCGTCGGCGTACATGATCACGCGGCCGTCGGCATTACGGGCTGCACGGCCAATGGTCTGGATCAGAGAAGTCTCGGAACGCAGGAAACCTTCTTTGTCCGCATCCAGGATGGCCACCAGGCCGATCTCCGGGATATCCAGACCCTCTCGCAGCAGATTGATACCTACCAGCACATCAAAGACATCCAGACGCATGTCACGAATGATCTCCGAGCGCTCCAGGGTATCGATATCCGAATGGAGGTAGCGGACACGAATGCCCACCTCTCGCATATAGTTGGTCAGATCCTCGGCCATGCGCTTGGTCAATGTGGTAATCAGTACCTTGCGGCCAGCCGCCACCTCAGTGCGAACCTCGCCGATCAAATCATCGATCTGGCCTTCTACCGGGCGCACATCCACCTGGGGATCCAGCAATCCGGTAGGGCGAATGATCTGCTCCGCACGAAGCATCTCATGATCTTCCTCATAGACAGAAGGGGTGGCAGATACAAACAGCACCTGATCCAGTTTTCCCTCAAACTCTTCAAAATTCAGCGGACGATTGTCCAGTGCCGACGGCAAACGGAAACCAAAATCCACCAGAGTATTCTTACGGGAACGGTCGCCGGCAAACATGCCTCGTACCTGAGGGATGGTAATATGAGACTCATCCACCAACAACAAAAACTCGTCGGGGAAATAGTCGATCAGTGTATGAGGCGGCGCCCCCTCCGGCAATCCTGTCAGATGTCGGGAATAGTTCTCGATACCGGAACAAAAACCGGTCTCTCGCAGCATCTCCACATCAAAGTGGGTCCGCTCGGAGATACGCTGGGCCTCCAACAATTTATCTTCGCTCTTAAAATAAGCTACCCGCTCCCTGCACTCTGCCTCAATGGCATCGGTGGCACGCATCAGTTGCTCTTTGTCTACCACATAGTGGGAAGCCGGAAAGATGGCGATATGGTCCATGAGACGCTTGATCTCACCGGTGAGAATATCGATCTCGGTGATACGATCTACCTCGTCGCCAAAAAACTCTACGCGGTAAGCATTCTCCGCCGAATCCGCCGGAGCGATCTCCACTACGTCACCGCGGACACGGAAGGTGCCTCGCTTAAAGTCCATATCGTTGCGGGTATACTGGATATCCACCAGCTTGTGGATCACCTCATCGCGGTCACGCTCCATACCAGGACGCAAAGACAGTACCATGTTTTTATAGTCGATGGGGCTGCCCAGACCATAAATGCAGGATACGGAGGCAATGATGATCACATCGTCACGCTCTGCCAGGGATGCGGTGGCCGAGTGGCGCAGCTTATCGATCTCGTCATTGATGGACGAATCTTTTTCGATATAGGTATCGGTAGAAGGCACATAGGCTTCCGGCTGGTAGTAGTCGTAGTAAGATACAAAATACTCCACCGCATTCTCCGGGAAGAACTCCTTGAACTCGCCATAGAGCTGGGCGGCCAGGGTCTTATTGTGGGCGATGATCAGGGTCGGCTTCTGGATGGCCTGGATAATATTGGCCATAGTAAATGTCTTACCGGAACCGGTGACACCCAGCAGAGTCTGAAACTGATTGCCGTCGCGGAAACCATCTACCAGCGCCTGGATAGCCTGGGGCTGATCGCCGGTGGGCTGAAATTCGGAATGTAATTTGAACTGGGCCATAAGAAACCTCCCTTCTCTTCTTGTATTCTACCTATCTGCCTGTATTTATTCACAAATATATATTTCTTTCTATTATAGCAAAAATCATTTTAAATGTACAGTATTTTTATCGAACTCACGTTCGTTTGTGATCATATATTTGTCGTTTCCCCTTCTCACATACAAAAAGCTCCACCCTTTACAAGTGGAGCTCCGTTAAGCGAGAAGCCTGTCCTCTGCGCTCATCCAACATCGTGTAGTGTCCTGTAGTCAATTCTGCCCAGGAATAGTTCACCATGTATTCCCCTCGGAAGGAGTTCACGGCATACATGTCACCCTTTTCAAAATCGTAGGCATCGCATTGTACCTTACTAATATCCAATGCCAAATGATTCCATGTCTTTACCAGAACATCTTCCATTCCCAACTCTCTCAATGTACTTCGCAGAGAAGAGATAGTAGTGGTAGTTTTGTTCTTAAGTTTGCGATCGTATACCTCATTTTCCCAGAGGGTTATGGCGATCTGCTCGGTAGTCACCGGAGAGCCATGGCGGTCCACTAGATAGGCTAACAGTTCCTTTGCCTTTTCTCTCTCAAAAGACACGGGGACATCCTTTACAAAAACCGCAAAATTCCCAAACGTCTGTATTCTGAGCCTGTGAGAATCCGCTCCAGTATTTTTGCGCCATCCTTCTACCATTTCATTCAAGACTCTCTCGATATCCTGTGCCTGCACCGGTTTCAGCAGATAACCCTTGGCGTACAAACCAAAGGCATCGATGGCATACTCACTATGCGCTGTACAAAAAAACAGTATCACACCAGGATGCAGCTGTTTCAGTTGTCTTGCCACATCTATTCCATTGGTTCCGCGAATCTGTATGTCCAAAAAGGCATAGGTCAGATCAATGTTTTCTTCTGCCAGTTCTTTGGCCCAGGCAATGGCAGAAGATGCTTTGGTTTCTTCTTTAATATTAGCCTCAGGAAACACGATCTTCAATTCACACGCCAACGATTCCAGCGCATATCTTTCATCATCCAGTGCTAAAATATACATGTTATGTATCATTCCTTCCTGTCATATATGGTGACGGGCCAACGATGTCTGCATCCGACACCCTTGTGATCTCTGAAGGCACAGTGCACAGACCGTCCCCAGAAAATGATTCCTTTTCTTTTTACCATTATATCCTATGTGTGTCAACAAGAGAACCTTTATCTGCTTTATTCTACAAAAAATCGTCACACATGCGATATTATCGCATTGTGCAACGATTTTTCTCGTGAAACGTCACTGTCAACTCATTCTCTTATTGAAAACGATTGGTTTTCAGATCTGAAGCATTGATCCATTTGTCGCTCTTGTCGCTTCTTTGGTTTTCAAAAACAAGGAACGCTCCCTCGCTTGTCAATTCCACCTTGATCTGATTTTGTTTTGGAACATAACGCCAGCTCCACTGGGTTTCCTCCGTTACCGTATAGGATCCTCTGGGCAAGCCATTGATGTTGACGCTGCCGGCGCCTTTTACATGGACACGCAAATCGATGCCTGTCTTCTCACCCACAATATGGAAGATAAATGTCTGTTCCGGATCTACAGGGGTTCCCTGGGCAAACTTTTTGGTGATCCTCATGGCAGCCAGATCGTATTCCCACTTAGCATAAAATACCTTGTCTCCCGTCTCTCCCGGTTCAAAGCCATCCACAGCCTGTCCTGCAAAAGATTGAGATTCATACCATCCCTTAAACACATAATCTTCTCTCGTTGGAGTAGGATGCACCACTTTTGTGCTAATCGTATATTGTTTGGGATTTTCTGTGCCGGCAGGCAATTCACCTCCATTTACCACATAAGTAACAGTATATTGGATCGGTGTCCAAGTCGCTGTCAACGTCAGATTCATAGATAACAGCTTTCCCGTCGGAACAGATGCCACCGGTGCTTTATCTGCCGTCTTTGTCCATTCCCATCCGTCAAACGAATAGCCGGGTCGGGTCGGAATATACTGGGAAATATCCGGCATCCATACCTGATTTTCCAACACTTTTACTGCTGTAGAAGTGTCTGTAAAAGATCCTCCATTGGGATCCAACGTAATATCATAGGGCTTGATCGAGATAATACCCTTGATAGTACCTACCTGAACCTCCTGAGAGCAGTAAGCACCTGTCAGCAGATTTGTATCTGTGCTGTCCGGATCCGCGCAATCGTCGGACGCCAGAACCACAGCAGAGTATATTCCACCCTCAGTAGCATAAGTCTCATAGATCGAAGGCTGATTCTTGGCCAGGTCCTTTACAGGAACCACGGTACCATTAGCAAGTTCATAGGCCATGATCTCGATGCGATAGTAGTACGGTACTGGATTTGTACCTGTGGTCGTTTTCCATACTGGATAAGTGCCGGTACCGGTTCCATCCGAGCCCAATTCGATACGACTATACGTATCTCTCTGCTGGGTGATGGTGTACCAGCCCATGGTTTCTGTATCTTTAGGCAGACCAAAATCCTCATCATAAGGCGTGTCGTACCAGGAGGTTACTTTGACATGTACCGCCTTCGGTTTTATGGCAGCCGGCATTTCCTTCGCCTCGGCATCCAACTCCACAGTATATACGAAGTCAAAGTTATAGGGATCATAGACCAGTGTCACATCCAGCACAGTATCCCCATTGTCCAACTTGGTTCTGTTTATGGATTCTACACTGTAACCGGACTTTTCTACACTGACAGTATAATCTACACCATAGATGGCATTGGCCACAGTAGGAGCTGTAGCAGTATATCTTGTCTGTTCACTCTTGGGGGCTTCTGTGGAAGCGATTTCAGCCGAATATCCGGGAACTGCGAAAGTTTCTTCCCCGTCCCACGTGATCCCTTTTCCTCCCAGTGCAGCACTCTGACCCATCTGTGTAATGGTAAACTCCACATTATGTTTGGCCACATCGTTGTTGTGACTTACACCGTCATTTGCTACGTGCTCGATCACCATATTAACGTAAACTCCGGCCAACTTTGTCCAGGCTGCTGTCAAAGTGATGTCCTCATGTACGGCAGCATCGATCTGTGTCAGGAATTCCTCGTCAGGATCCTTTTCTTTATCACCGTCGGCATCAATAAACCAGCCGGCAAACGCATAACCGGGGCGATCTGGTGTGGCCTCGATATCCGTAGAGAAACTCCAGGTGTGGGACGTGGCATAGGTACCATCGATCAGATGATACTCTTCCATACTGTCTCCAATGTTATCAACATCGGTTTCTTCAAATCCCAGGTCAAATCTCACCGGATATGACTTGGGCGAAAGCCGGGCTTCCAGCATCTGGCTCTGTCCTTGAATGGCATCATAACGTGCACTGCCGTTATACGCTACTTCAAAAGGTGTTGCCTGACTGTCATAATGCTCTGCCTTACCGGTACCGGTGGTATATCCATTCAGACGTATGGCATAGTCATAGTAAGACTCTCCATCCGGTTTTTCATTCCAAACCAGATAACTGTTGTTCCCTTTGCCGTCAACCAGCACCGTATTCTGTCCATGATATTCGCTTCCAAATACCATCTGACTGATCACGGCCCAGTAAAGCGGGTTGCTTCCCTTTAAACCGTCATCGTAGAGAACCAGCATTTCGGTGGCAGTGGGACGATATCCCTCCCCGATAGCAGTGGCATCCACTTGATACTGCAAAGGAAAACTCTGTGGATCAAACACCAGGTAGGCATCGATCACTGCCGTCTTGTCTGTATCAAACTCTGCCGTGCAATCCTGCGTATTGTAATCTGCCTGCACAAAACTGTATGTATTGGATTCCGGTTCATGTCTGTACAATGTCTCATAGTTGGAGGAAAGTACCTGGATCCGATACTCTTCTCCACTATTCTGTACTCCCGTAAAGGAATAGGTTCCAATACCCACATCCGGCAAGTTCTCCTGTCCGTACTGAACTTCCACATTCTGGCTGGCAATGTTGATAAATTCCTCTCCTTGGAACTTTTGCAGCGCTACCATTACCGACTGGGCACGGTCTACACTGTGAATAGTGTGATATTGTCCATCCATGAAATAGGTTCCGGAGATAGTCACGGTACCTTGTACGGTCAAAGGTTCTGTCCATTTCGCATAGAGCGTAATATCTGTACTCAGATATTCTCCCTCTACTGCAGGGGTCTCACAGGTTTCTTCTTTGTACCAGCCTTCGAAGACATAGCCCCCTTCACGAACGGGAACATAGCCATCAAACGAAGGTACCTTATACTGTGCGGTCAAGGTCTGGCGATCCTGGTCATTTACTTTGCCGCCTTGGGCGTCAAAAGTAACCTTGTAGCCATCGGTATGGATCACAGCATCCAAAATTCCCTGCTGACCGGCCGCACTGAAATATGCACCTTTCAATGAGCCGTAGTTCGCTCCGTCCTGTACATCTCCAATGGTCACCTGGTATAGATCGGTCTCGTTTTTGGTAATATCTGCAAGAACATTATTATTCATGTATACGATGGAACCATCCGGATACACCAGAGAAGTTATAACGATACGGTATCCGTAAGGAAGGTCCTCAGCCTCATATGTCCATACAGGATAGGATCCGGTTCCCTTTCTGGTGGCAGGATCAATATCCACACGGACACCAGGTTTCATCACACCTGCTTTGTCTTCCTGCTGGGTAATGATCTCCCATGCCTGACGATCTGTAGACCAGAACAGGACTTTGACGATAGCTGCCTGCGGGATCAGATCTTCCGGTGTATCCCCGGAGACCTTCACTTCAAATTCCAGATTGCTGTTGTCCGGAGCATATTGCAATACAACGTTGATGATATGATCGCCATTGTCATTCTGCGTCGAAGTGACCGACTCTACATCATATCCCTGCTTACTGGTAGCCACAGAATACAGAGCATTTTTCGGCATACTCGTAAAAGTAGCTACATTTGCCGTGTATTTGGTGACCTCGATCTCTTCCTCAGAAGTTTCTGTCTCAGGTTCCCAGGTATATTGATGCTTGGGATGGGATGTATTGGTAATGGTAATATCATCACCGGTTTCCAGATAAGGAGTATTGGCATCCGGAGCGTATACCAGATGCAGGGTGATCTCGTCCTTGCCGGATGTCTGATCGTAACCGGTCGTACCATCGGTATCCTGATATTTATGACGGATCGTCACATTGAGGTACACATCGGCAGCATCTTCCCACTGAGCGGTGAGACGATAAGGACGTTCCATCTGATTGGACAGCACTGCCTGGGGCTCGTATGAATTTCCATACTGGTCTTTCCATCCAGTAAAAGTATAACCGGCTCTCTGAGGAACCACTGCAGATATATATACCTTCTCACCGGAGAAATGAATGCTGTCTTCGATGGTTGCCTCTCCGCCTGCCATCTCATATTCCACCTGATAAAAATGTATGGTGCTCTCTACGTTTGCATCCGTAACGACCAGCTGCTGATCGCTCTTGGTATAAGTATTTCCACCATCTAAAGTAAGCCAGGGATAAAATACACCCTGAGAAAGACTCGCCAGATATACGCCCTCTTCGGTACGCTCTGTGGCAATATTTGCCAGGTCTCCGTCCAGACGGAATACCAAACGTCCTTCCGGAACGATGTCAGTAATATCCGTCAACGCACCAGCAGCATTTGCATTGGTATGGAGCATTACTTTGATTCTTCCACTGTAAGAAGGTTTTGTCTTATCATACACATAGGCATAGGCAGGCTCCGTATCCTTGGTCTCGCCCTTCGCCATGACAGTATAATTGGTATTGGGCGTCAGCCCCTCAAACAAAATGTAATCGTTGGAAATATCCTCATCATTTCCTACTTTTACATAGGTACCCTGTACACCATCGATAAAGTATGTACAACGGGGATCCAGGTTGGTCAGTGTCAGTGTAGTAGCTGTGGTAGTCGTAGTCGGCTTTTTATACACATACACCGGTACTGTTCCTGTGGTAGATTCGTATTGGTGGAATTTACAGTTTTGTTTTGAAATGCTGATGCTGATCTTCGCATCTCCACCAGATGTGGCACTACCAGGATTTACACCGGTAACCGTATAGGGATTGGTTCCTTTAATGGAAATATACTTACTACCATCCACACTGGCCTGGGTCACAGAGCTGGCGGTACAGGTGATATGCACGATTCCCGCTTCACCCAACATATCGATGATCGTCTTGCTGTCTCCCTCAAAAACACCAAAAGAAATGGCTTTGATATCATCTGCCAGAGAGGATGTCACGATACCCGAATAAATATAATCTCTGCCGTTCTTTTGTCTGGAACCTGTGTGTGAATCCGATCCCACCACAGTTCCACCGGATGTCTTTACTGTTACACGGATGGTTCCCATCAGATTGCTGCTGCTAATGTAAGCTCCGTATATGGCAGCCCAGGCAAAGCCCGTCCCGGTATGTGAGCTATCTTTTCCAACCTCCACCTCGCCAGCTGTGTTATTGATGTTGTACATATTGTGGGAATTGTACAAATACAGGTAAGTATCGATATCATTACTCCAGGTGTAGGATAACTGGGTGATGGGTGTTCCTTTATAGTTATCCGTAGCAGTCCAGGTCACTTCATTGTCATAGCTGACATAGAGTCTTGCCTCCAGCAGTTCACTGGAACGCAAATCGTCTTTTTTGCCTTCGGCAAAGCTGACGATCTCTATCTTATATTTCGCCTCTTCCGCCGCCTCTGCCTGCAATGCAGACGAATTGGCAGGAAATACCCCTAACAGAACCACCAGGGATAATATAAGAGCTAATATTCTTTTGCCCATTAAATTCTCCTTTCCAACAACCGCCTCACTACAGATAATCGAGGCAGTCTCGCATCAAACGGATCATACTTTCCGTCTTCCTCTGGCGTATGCAGCCATAACCATGGCACTGCCCGCCAGCAAAGCCACATACAGTCCGATAGGGTTATCGTCACCGGTATGAGGCGGTTTGGGATCCGAAGACTCTACGGGAAGTTCTTCCACCTTAAACTGCCAGTCGATATATCCAACCGCATCCGCAAATTCATTTCCCATGGTAATAGGAACTTCCAACGTCACATCCAATGTGATCTCACCGCCGGAATATATGGTCCCCAGATACACCCAATCCTTCAACTGGGCCGTTTGATCTGCCGGCGCCTCGAATAATTTGGAGTCTCCTTTTTCCTGCACCGTCAGCTTCATCTGAGAAAGAAACTCTTCTGTGTCCTCCTGTGCTCCTAAAGACTTCATATATAACTTGATCTTAACGCCTTTTTTTGCATCGTTTTTGATCAGGATCTGCTGGGTACAGGTATCACCTGGCATCACCCGCTTTAGTTCATCAAACAGATCGGTCAAAGATTCTTCACTGCCCGGTTCCAAAACAAACTCGCCTGCGCTTCCATCGTAGGTGACCTTTCCAGAGGCCAGCGCTGTGGATGTCAGCAACAGCATACATACTACAAAAATCAGAAGGGAACCTATTTTTTTCATTCTTCTCCCTCCGTTCCGGGAACAAATCCCCAGGCATCTGTCACAGCATCCTTAGGATTGCTTTGAATGATCTCTGCCAAAATATCCACCACAAACGTATATCCTTCCGGAGTCTTTCCTTCGACAGGTTTACACTCTTCGATCAGGTAACCGGTACTTTTCTCAGCTTCCACTTCAGCGGGCCAGTAATTGTAACCGTCTGCTCCTTTTTCCCAACCATCTCCGTAGGATATGGTATAATGTACACCTTCTGCCGGTGTCTTGGCATATACATTGCCAAATTCATCTTCCCATCGAATCATAACTACCGCACGGATATAGCCAGCCACCATGTCCGGCGTGGTATTCTTGATGGCAACATTCTGCTTTATCTTGCCGTCAAATACCTCTGTAACCTCACAACGCATTTCAGCCCGTTCAAAGGAATTGATCACCGGCTTTGTTGCAGACGCAATATAAGCTATCGTAGAGCCAACAGCAACTACCGTCAGCACCAGTAACACTGTCGCCATCAGGATCCATTTTGCCGTCTGTCTTGCTCTTCTTCTTTTACGTAACTGTTCTCTTTGATTCAAAGCAAATGTTCTCCTTCCCTCGATTTATTCCCAGCCTGCAGCTTCCCAAACGTTGCTGCCGTTGTTGGCAGTTTGAACTGCTTGGGCCGACACCTCAAAGCGGATCGTACTTCCCTGAAATACATTTCCCATGGCGCTGGAAAATGTAATGGAATCCATCAATATATCGGTCCTATCACCTTTTTCCAACGACTTTTGGTAGTACCACCAACCGTCCTTGCAAATCCAATCCTCTGTATTCATGTCCATCAGGATCAGAGACTCCAAGAGTTCTTTGTCCAGTTCCATGGGTTCATTGTTTGCATCATGACATATGATCTCACATTTTACACGAACCCAGGCAGACTCTTCCTTATTTTCCACCGCAACTCTCTTGCTGACAGTCAACCCTGGTTTCACGCGGATCTCCTCCTGCGACAAAGGGAGCCATTTCCCCTGTTCTTCTCGTTGCTCCACAAGCTCCATGATGATCTGCCCGGAGGTGATCACATTTCTTACGGTTTTTTCTCTGGTAATATATGCTATTGTACCTGTTGCTGCAATGGCAACACAAATCATGATCAGTGCACCGATCCATAACTTTCTTTTCATATCATCGCTCCTTTTCTCTGATCCACAGAGCATACAAGAGCACCCGATCCTTCGGATCCTCTTGTATGCTCTGCCCCATAGCAGGGCAGAGACATCTTTTTTACTTTGCTTCAAAAATATATGCAGCAAAAGCTTCCTGTACGGTGTCGTAATCGTCTGCAGTCTGCATTGCATGGGCCTGAATGGTGATGGTGAAATTCTCACCGATGGCATTCATATCTGCATTGTTGAACTGTCCGGGGATCTTTACCTGGGTAAAGATGGCATCCGTAGATTCGCCTGCTTCCAGCAAATCATTATAGTAATAAGAATAAGTCAGAGTATCCTTTTCTGCATCCTGAACGATCTCTGCCCGAGTCCATTTGGTCTCATCGTGCTCGTCAAAGATCACAGACAGATCAGTGATCTGATATTTGCCTGCCGCGGTAACAAAAGCGGCTGCATCGGACAGGGTAACATCCACACGGATCCAGGCACTGTCATCACCGACATTCTTAACCACAGGATTCTTCTCATAGGCAATACCAGGATATACGGCATCAGGGGCAACCCACTCCGTCTCCGTCAGTTCAATGTCCACCTTACCCATGGTAAACACATTGGTAGCAGTCTCATTGTCGGTAAAGTATGCCAGAGTGCCACCGATAGCTGCTACGGCCAGCATGCAAATAACTACACATAATGCTGCAATTTTCTTCTTCATATTCTATTCCTCTTTCGTTTGTTTTCAATGATGATCCTAAGATACTTCCTTTAGAACTTTCCCCAGGCTTCTGTATAGTTAGCACTGCCTGCTGCCTGGATAATGTATCCGTAGAAAGAAAGACTTGTCTGGTTCTCAGACTGGTAGTTACCGGCTACATCGATCACATTTCCCTCAAGGATGTAGGTCGTAGGCAGATCCGCCTGGATCACGCCGCCATTCAGCGCATACACATATACAGTGCCACCGTGCTTACCGGTGAGAGTCGTTGCAGTCCAGTTATCAGTATCTACCACCGCGGTAAGTCCCTCCGGCAGACCATTTACCACTTCAATAAACAGGTACGCATCTACCTGCAGACCATTGGTGCGAACAAAAGGATCCTTGGGTACATCTACACCAGGAAGGATCTTATTATAGGTATTTGTGGTCACTTCCTCCGTCTGACTCAGGGTATAGGCTCCATTTCCCGCATAGGTCGCCTTATGTTCTCTCAGAATCAGTCCGATATCATCAGTAGGATCGTCGGGATCGCCCGGATTATTGGGATCCTCTGAAAACAGTGAGCCGATCACAAAAGTGTTTGTCACCGCTCCTGTTGTGGCAGACAGATATGCCAGTGTTCCTGCCACGGACACCACACATACCAGCAGCAATGCTGCCATCATCAGAACATACTTTTTCACATTTTTCTTGTACATACTATGTACCTCCTATTTATTTTTTTAATCCAAAACTTTTTCACGGGGTATCGTCTTCTACCCCCCCCTTCTTTGGAAAAAAGTTCTGGCAAAAAAGACAATAACACCAATATAGCACCAACCGAAATCGCAATGTACAACCCTGGTGGCCGCTGAATATAGTAGGCCAGATACCCCAAATACGGAATGGCAAATATGGGTTTTCCCAAAATATTGCTATCCGGAACCGGATTGGTATCTTCCGATTCATTGGCCAGTCCTTTTGTCCGGAACTGCAAAGACTGAGATTCCTCAGCGTCCGGTATGATCTCTGTAATGCGATGTGTAACTATTGTGTTTCCTCCCAATCGAAAGGTAATATCATCGCCCACTCTCAGATCATGAGCGTCTACCTCTTTTACGTAGATCAGACTTCCTACAGGGTATTCCGGTTCCATACTGCCAGACAACACCGTATACACCTGAAAGCCCAACAGGCGGACACCCACCAGTGCCATAGCGATCAACACAGCCAACACTACCAGGATAGACGTGAATATATGCCACGATTTTCGTATAAACCTTTTCACATCTCACCTCCATTCTCTGCTTCATACAATTCACCCATTATAACCTTACACAGTATACCAACCCAAGGACATCAAAAGGACACATTTCTTTCTTTTTCGTCTTTTTCCGACACAAAAATAAGCAAACAAATAAAATCCCAGGTAACCAAAACGGGATCCCAGGGTTCTTGTTTAAAAAAGTCAAAGAATAATTGCTGCCTGTGGGCAAATACCTGCCCTATCTCACCCTCTTTTCATCTGTTCTCTCCAGACTTCCGTCAACCGCTCCAAACTCCAGGATGCATTGGCCGGGCTGGTAGACGGAAGCCGGATTGCCTTGATACCAGTCACTTTTTCTGCATACTTCACATACAATTCGTAAGCCTTTCCACCATTGACATAGATCTGTTCCACGTTACTATGGCTTAGGATCCTGGAAAAATCATTGACCACCACATCTTTGATAGAGGTATCGCTGGATCCCTGAATGCTGCAGCTGGCGATCACATCCCAGACAGCCACATGATTAAACAGTAACATCTCTTTCTTCTCTTCGATGGTCTCAGGAACCTTCCAGTTCAACACATTGGCCATTACTTTCCAAAAACGATTCTGCGGATGCCCATAAAAGAAGTTATTTTCCCTGGATTTGACAGAAGGAAAGCTTCCCAAGATCAAGATTCTGGATTCTGTGTCAAACACTGGCTCGAAGGTATGCTGTAAGTGCTGGTATTCCATTTTCTTTTCCCTTTCCTTTCTCATTCCCGTATTCATGGCCCGATAATATCCTGCAGCAAATAAATATTACCTATCATTTTAAGGTTTTACATCCTTGGTACGTAATATTTGACGATCATTACCGCCTATTTTAAAGTTATGCTCATTTAGTAGGTAATATTTAGGTCTGTATTACCGCCTGTTTTATACTTTCACACATTTAGTACGCAATAATCAAGTACATATTACCGCCGTTTTTAAGCTTTGTACAGATTTTGTACGTAAACTCCGTAAAACTTTACCGACTAATTTTATTTTTATACTGATTTCATCCGTAATAACAAGAAAAACTTACCGCCCAAATCATAATTTCTATTGATTTAGCACATAATCCTCCAAAATATATGCACAAAAATCCCCGGAATCCTAAAGACTCCGGGGAAAGTTTGAATCATTGCTATATTTTGATCAGATTAGATGTTCATCAGATCGCTGTAAGCTTTCAGAGCGCCATCGGTCTCATGAGCCAGTACGCGCTTAGCCATAACCTTACCCAGCTGTACGCCTTCCTGGTCAAAGTTGTTTACGTTCCATACGAAGCCCTGGAACATAACCTTATTCTCGAAGTGAGCCAGCAGAGCTCCTACGGAAGCGGGATTTACCTGCTCACCGATGATCATGCTGGAAGGACGGCCACCTTCAAAGTGCTTGTTCAGGTTGTCGTCGTTCTTACCGCAGGCAAATGCCATGATCTGAGCAACTACGTTAGCGCACAGCTTCTGCTGGCTGGTGCTGCCCTGAATATCTACGTCCATACCGCACTGGTTGTTCTTGTAGCCGATGAACTGCAGAGGGATGATGTCAGTGCC
>JAFYLG010000093.1 GCA_017537225.1 Lachnospiraceae bacterium | reverse complement strand
TGTGTAGGCAGCCGCTGTGATGACAATCGTGGCAAGAGCTACTGCTCCAAGATCTGTTGCATGTACACTGCCAAGCACGCCATGCTGATCCGCGATAAGTATCCGGATGTAAACGTGACCGTATTCTACATCGATGTACGTACTCCTGGTAAGAACTTCGACGAATTCTACCGCAGAGCCGTAGAAGAGTACGGTGTCAACTATGTAAAGGGTCAGGTAGGCAAGGTCATCCCTCAGCCTAACGGCAAGCTGCTGGTACAGGGTTCCGATCTGTTAGACAACAAGCAGATCTTAAAGGAAGCCGATATGGTAGTACTGGCTGCTGCCATCGAGCCTGATCCCAGTGTCAGAAAGATCGCTACCATGCTGACTGCCAGCATTGATACCAACAACTTCCTGACCGAAGCTCATCCTAAGCTGCGTCCCGTAGAGTCCCCCACCGCCGGCGTGTTCCTGTCCGGTGTGTGCCAAGGCCCTAAGGACATTCCTGAAACCGTTGCTCAGGCCGGCGCTGCCGCTGTCAAAGCCATCGGTCTGCTGGCTAAGGATAAGCTGACCACCAACCCCTGCACTGCCAAGTCCGATGAGTGCCTGTGTAACGGCTGCTCCAACTGTGCTAATGTATGTCCTTACGGTGCCATCACTTACGAGGATAAGCTGATCATGGACCATGGTATCCGTGAGACCCGCCGCGTGGCTGTAGTCAACAATGCTCTGTGTCAGGGCTGCGGCGCTTGTACCGTAGTTTGCCCCAGCGGCGCTATGGACCTGCAGGGCTTCTCCAACAGACAAATTATTGCGGAGGTAGACGCTATATGTCGATAGAAGCAAAAGAAGAATTCAGACCGAAGATCGTGGCATTCTGCTGTAACTGGTGCAGCTACGCAGGTGCCGACTTAGCGGGCAGCAGCCGTCTGTCCTACCCCGCAGACGTAAAGATCATCCGTGTTCCCTGCTCCTGCCGTGTAAATCCTATGTTTATTTTAAGAGCCTTTGAAAAAGGCGCTGACGGCGTGATCCTGTGTGGTTGCCATCCCGGCGACTGTCACTACAGCACTGGCAACTTCTATGCCAGACGCCGTATGACCCTGCTGTTCTCCATGCTGGATTATCTGGGCGTGGAAAACGGACGTACCCGCGTAGAGTGGGTATCCGCAGCCGAGGGTGTGAAGTTCTCCACCACCATGAACGAGTTCGTGGCCAAGATCCATTCCCTGGGTAAGAACGTAAGATTGGGGGATATCCGATGCAAAGACTGATCGATCGCGCAAAAGAACTGTTAGCAGACGGTACCGTTGTCCGTGTCCTGGGCTGGAAAGCCGGTGACATGGGATACAACCCTGAGCCTGCTATGTTCGACAATGCCGCAGAATTAAGAAATTTCGTATACGATGGCTTCTGTGGAGCCAACTTAAGCAAGTTTATGATCGAGGCCTCCAAGCTGGAGGGCAAGACCTTAGTATTTTTAAAGCCCTGTGATACCTACAGCTTTAATCAGCTGATCAAGGAGCATCGCGTAGACCGCGACAAAGCTTACATCATTGGTGTAGGCTGCCAGGGCAAGCTGTCCATGGAAAAGATCAAATCCATGGGCGTAAAGGCCATCGAGTCTGTTTCCGGTGCCGATGCCTTTGATGCTGCCGAGGAATTGACCTTTGAGACTCTATACGGCGAGAAGACGGTGGCTTACAAAGATGCTATGCTGCAGCGCTGCCATGTGTGCAAGGGCAAGGAGCACATGATCTACGACGAGCTCCTGGGCGAGTCCAAGGACACCAAGGACGCTGACCGTTTTGCTGAGGTAGAGCGCATCGAGGCCATGAGCCCCGAAGAACGTTTTGCTTTCTTCCAGGCGGAACTTAGTAAGTGCATCCGCTGCAATGCCTGCCGTAATGTATGTCCTGCTTGCAGCTGCCGCAAGTGCATCTTCGACGGCACCAAGTATGACAGCGCCCAGAAGGCTAACACTACTTCCTTTGAGGAGAAGATGTTCCACATCATCCGTGCCTTCCATGTGGCCGGTCGTTGTACTGACTGTGGTGAGTGCAGCCGCGTATGTCCTCAGGGCATTCCGCTGCATCTGTTTAATCGCAAATTTATTAAAGATATTGAAACCTTCTATGGTGAATATCAGGCCGGTGCGGATACCGATTCTAAGGGCCCTCTGACCAGCTATACCTTCGACGACGTAGAGCCCAGTATCGTGGCAGAAAGGGGCTAATGATATGAAGAAGATCGTGAAAGAAAATCTGCCTGCATTATTCCGTGCCATTGCTGCACAGCAGGATCTGTTCTTGCCTATAAAGACTGCCGGTCAGACCAACTTTGGTCTGTGGACGGAAGAGGCTGAGGTGGATCTGGAGACATTAAAGACTGTAAAATCTGGCAAGGATATGTTCTTTCCTCAGAGTGAAACTCTGTACACTTGTTTAAAGGATGACAAGAAGATCTACATCAAGCCAGAGGCTCTGCAGGATCGCAATTTTGTGGCCTTTGGTATGAAAGGGTGTGATGTCAAGGGGTTGGAGGTATTGGATCGCGTATTTTTAGCCGATCCGGTAGATACGTTTTACGCTGCCCGCCGTAAACATGGCATCATCGTGGCTATGGCTTGTAATGAGCCTGAGACCAGCTGCTTTTGCAAGGTATTTGGTGTGGATTGTGCGGAACCCAGTGCCGATGTAGCCGTGTGGTTAACCAGCACTGCTCTATGCTGGAAGGCCCAGACTGAGAAGGGAGAGGCTTTGACTGCTACATTGACTGCCGCCGGACTCCTGGAGGAAGCTACTGAGGCAGACCTTCATCATGTGGAGGGTGAGAAGGCAGTAACCCGTGCTATCGTAGAAAAACTGCCTTACATGAATCTGTCTCTGGAGGGCTGGAACGGTGAGGCTCTGAATGAAAAGTTCAATTCCCCTCTGTGGGAAAAGCTGTATAAAGGCTGCCTGGCCTGTGGTACCTGCACCTTTGTGTGCCCCACCTGCCAGTGCTACGATATCAAGGACTACAAGACCGGTACCGGTGTCCAGAGATATCGCTGCTGGGACAGCTGCATGTATTCTGATTTTACCATGATGGCTCACGGTAACAACCGTACCAGCCAGATGCAGAGATATCGTCAGAGATTCATGCACAAGCTGATATACTTCCCGGCCAACAACGACGGCATGTACTCCTGCGTAGGCTGTGGCCGCTGCGTGGAGAAATGTCCTTCTTCCCTGAATATCGTCAAGGTGATCAAGGCATTTGCTGCCGAAAAAACTAACGAAGGAGGTGCCCGGTAATGTGCGAATGTAATTGTCATACTAACTATACTCTGGACACTCTGATCCCTCAGGTGGGTATCATCACTGATATCCGTCAGGAGACCCCCGATGTAAAGACCTTCCGTGTCAATGCACCCGAAGGCGGCAAGCTGTTTGAGCATATGCCTGGCCAGTGTGCTATGGTCTGTGTGCCCGGTGTCAGTGAAGCTATGTTCTCCATCACTTCTTCCCCTACCAACAAGGAGTATCAGGAGTTTAGTATCAAAAGATGCGGTGAGCTGACCGACGTGCTGCACAGCATGCAGGTAGGAGATGAGATCACTGTTCGTGGTCCTTACGGCAACAACTTCCCCGTAGAGACCGAGTTAAAGGGAAAGAACCTGCTGTTTATCGCCGGCGGTATCGGTCTGGCTCCCCTGCGTTCTGTGATCAACTATGTATTGGATAACCGCGAGAACTATGGCACCGTAGATATTGTGTACGGTTCCCGTTCTGCGGACGATCTGGTGCAGTTAAAGGAGATCCAGGAAGTTTGGATGAAGGCCGAGGGTGTCAATGTACATCTGACCATCGACCGTCCTCAGGATGGCTGGGATGGCCACGTGGGCTTTGTACCTGCCTATGTTAAAGAGCTGAATATGACCACCGACAAGACGGTACTGATCTGCGGCCCGCCCATCATGATCAAGTTCGTGCTGGCTGGTCTGCTGGAGATGGGCTTCTCCAAAGAGCAGGTATACACCACTCTGGAACTGCGCATGAAGTGCGGTATCGGCAAGTGTGGCCGCTGCAACATCGGTTCTAAGTATGTGTGCAAGGATGGCCCTGTATTTCGCTTTGACGAGATCGACGAACTGCCCAATGAGTACTAAGAAAGAGGATACTGTAATGGAAAACATGGTAAATGTATATTTTTTCGGTAAGAGATATCAGGTTCCCGCAGATCTGACCATCATGACCGCTATGGAGTATGCCGGCTACACCTTAAAGCGTGGCTGCGGCTGCCGTCATGGTTTCTGTGGTGCCTGTGCTACCATCTACCGCATCAAGGGACAGAATGAGCTGAAGACCTGCCTGGCCTGTCAGACTCAGGTACAGGAGGGCATGTATGTAGCCAGCATTCCTTTCTTCCCTACCGATAAAAGAACTTATGAGATCAACGACCTGAAGGCTGACCAGCGCGTGATGATGGAACTGTATCCCGAGATCTACAGCTGTATCGGCTGCAACGCCTGCACCAACGCCTGCACCCAGAACCTGAACGTAATGCAGTACATTGCTTACGCTCAGAGAGGTGAGCTTGAAAAGTGTGCCGAAGAGTCCTTTGACTGCATCGGCTGCGGCTGCTGTTCCGTACGCTGCCCTGCCGGCATTTCTCATCCTCTGGTAGGCGTACTGGCCCGTCGTTTGACCGGTAAGTACATCGCTCCCGAGAGTGAGCATCTGACCAACCGCGTTGATGAGATCAACAAGGGCGCCTATGATGAGCTGATCGAGCAGATCATGCAGAAGCCCATCACCGAGATGCAGGAACTGTACAACCACAGAGACATCGAGAAATAAGGAGGGACAGCTATGTTTACACCGGATATGTTAGAATCCATTAAAAAGGTGGAAGCGACTCGTGCCGAGCGTATGGGTGTAGAGCCCAGACGTATGACTGCCGAGGAAAAGGATTCCCTTCTGAAGGCATTCCACCCCGACTATAGAGCCGACGGTTTCGCTGAGATCCAGATCGGCCCCAACAAAGGGCAGAAGGCTCCCAAGGAGTTGACCGGTCTGCTGCATTCCAACAGCCGTCTGCTGCAGGATAAAGTAGATTTAAGTAAGGTTGACTACGACGTAGACGTACTGGTTATCGGTGGCGGTGGTGCAGGTTCTTCTGCAGCCATCGAAGCTCACGAGGCCGGTGCCAACGTTATGATGGTAACCAAGCTGCGTATCGGCGATGCCAACACCATGATGGCAGAGGGCGGTATCCAGGCAGCTGACAAGGAGAATGACTCTCCCGTACAGCATTATCTGGATGCTTTCGGCGGTGGTCATTTCGCTGCCAGACCTGAGCTGCTGCGTCGTCTGGTTATGGAAGCTCCCGATGCCATTCGCTGGCTCAATGAGCTGGGCGTTATGTTTGATAAAGATGAAGATGGCCGTATGGTCACCACTCACGGTGGCGGCACTTCCCGTAAGAGAATGCACGCCTGCAAGGACTATTCCGGCGCTGAGATCATGCGTACCCTGCGTGATGAAGTGCTGAATCGCAAGATCCCGGTAGTAGAGTTTACTTCTGCCGTGGAACTGATCAAGGACGAGAAGGGCCAGGTAGCTGGTGCTGTTCTGTTGAACATGGAAACCGACGATTATCTGGTAGCCAGAGCCAAGACCGTTATCATCGCTACCGGTGGTGCCGGCCGTCTCCACTATCAGAACTTCCCTACCTCCAACCACTACGGTGCTACCGCAGACGGTCTGGTGCTGGGCTATCGTGCCGGCGCCCCTCTGCTGTATCAGGATACCATCCAGTATCATCCCACTGGTGTAGCTTATCCTTCCCAGATCTTTGGCGCACTGGTAACTGAGAAGGTTCGCTCTCTGGGGGCCATGCTGATCAACAAGGATGGTGAGGCATTCATGCATCCTCTGGAGACCCGTGACGTTTCTGCCGCTTCCATCATTCGTGAGTGCTCCGAGCGCGGCAAGGGCGTAGATACTCCTCTGGGTAGTGGTGTATGGCTGGATACTCCTATGATCGAGATGATCGGCGGCGAGGGTACCATCGAGAAGAGAATCCCCGCTATGCTGCGTATGTACTTAAACTACGGCATTGATATGAGAAAGCAGCCCATCCTGATCTACCCCACTCTGCACTACCAGAACGGTGGTCTGGAGATCGGCGGTGAAGGTTTCACCAAGACCATCCCCAACCTGCTGGTAGCCGGTGAGGCTGTAGGCGGTATCCATGGACGCAACCGCCTGATGGGCAACTCCCTGTTAGATATCATCGTATTTGGCCGCAACGCCGGTAAGGCTGCCGCTGCCAAGGCTAAGGATGTAGAGCTGGGCACCATGAACCTGGATCACATCTACAGCTATGCGGAGGAACTGAAGGCTGCCGGTATTGAGACCGAAGAGGTTTCCCCTCTGTTGCTGCCCAAGTATGCTCGCCACGAGAGATAAGATTTGTTTTTGAAAGGATGTTTGTTTTGCAACGAGGAACGCCTGGAATCGTACAGGTTACCATTCCAGGTGTTCGCCAGATGAAAATACATCCATGAAAAACGGAAATCTCAACTTGCATAAGGATGCTTTAGGTCTTAGAAGCCGTGAATGTATTCTGCGACCTAACGAGTGAGATGACTTTAGGTCATATAGGTCTGAATGTATTCTGCGACCTAACAAGCGAGATGATTTTAGGTCTTAGGAGCTATTAATGAACTCTTCGACCTAAAGAGTGATTTGGTTTTAGGTCGTACAAAGGGAAGAAGAGTGTTATGACCTAAAATACAAATTTGGTTTAGGTCATAAAGAGCAGAAATGGTGCTTGAGATACAAAATGGAGTTTTTATTTAGGTCATGTATGAAATATTTCATCGATACGACCTAATAGAAAGGAAACAACACAAATGCGTGAGATTCATGTAAGTCAGATCACCGACGTGGTAGAGCGTCTGTGCATCGCCGCCAACGAGCATCTGCCTGAGGATGTCAAGTGTGCCATCCGTCACTGCAGAGCCTGCGAAGACGGTGAAATTGCCAAGGGTGTTCTGGACAATATTATTGAGAATTTTGAGATCGCTGACCGTGAAAACGTGCCGATCTGCCAGGATACCGGTATGGCCTGCGTATTCTTAGAGATCGGTCAGGATGTACATCTGGTGGGCGGCAATCTGACCGATGCCATCAACGAAGGCGTACGTCGCGGTTATACCAACGGCTTTTTGAGAAAGTCTGTAGTAGCTGATCCCATTCGCCGTGGTAATACCGGTGACAATACTCCTGCCATGATCTATACTGAGATCGTAGACGGTGAGGAAATCAAGATCACAGTAGGTCCCAAGGGCTTTGGCAGTGAAAATATGAGCGCCATCCGTATGTTTAAGCCCTCTGCCGGTCTGCAGGGAATCAAGGATTTCATCATTGAGACCGTAGAGACTGCCGGCCCCAATCCCTGCCCTCCCATGGTGGTGGGCGTAGGTATTGGCGGTACCTTTGACAAGGCAGCTCTGCTGGCAAAGAAGGCTCTGATGCGTCCCGTGGATTCTTCCAATCCCGATCCTTATTATGCAGATCTGGAGAAGGAGATGCTTCAGAAGATCAATGAACTGGGCATCGGTCCTCAGGGCTTTGGTGGTAAGACCACTGCCATCGGCCTGAATATCGAGACTCTGCCCACTCACATTGCCGGTATGCCTTGTGCTATCAATATTAACTGCCACGTGACCCGTCACAAATCGGAGGTGATCTAATGGAAAGACGTATTACTTTGCCTTTGACTGAGGAGTTGGCAAAGACCCTGAAAGCAGGCGACAGCGTGCTGGTTACCGGTACCATTTACACTTCCCGTGATGCCGGTCACAAGAGAATGTGCGAGGCCCTGGCAAGAGGGGAGAAGCTGCCCTTTGATCCTCAGGATGCCACCATCTACTATGTGGGTCCTACTCCTGCTAAGCCTGGTCAGGTCATCGGCTCTGCCGGTCCTACCACCAGCGGTCGTATGGATGCTTATGCTCCTACCATGATGAGTGTCGGTGCCCGCGGTATGATTGGCAAGGGTGCCCGTCTGCCTGAGGTAGTAGAGGCAATGAAAAAGTACAGCGGTGTATACTTTGGTGCCATCGGTGGTGCCGGTGCGCTGCTGGCCAAGTGCATCAAGGAAGCTGAGTTGATCGCCTATGAAGATCTGGGCGCTGAGGCATTGAGAAGACTGTATGTAGAAGATATGCCTTTGGTTGTTATCATTGACAGCGAAGGTAATAACCTGTATGAGGCAGGAAGAGCCGCATATCTGGCGCGTAAGTAATGAGCCATGCGTTGGATGACGAAAGTGCAGATGCGTCATGCTTGCATGTAAGCAGATGTACTTTTGGAAGACAACATAGGGCGAAGACCGTGCAACGAGATGAAGCGAAGCGGAATCGAGTTGGCATGGCTGATTAAGAAAAGGAGAATAATTATGGCAGATTTTTTAGAAGTACTTATGATACTGTGTTTTGGCCTGTCCTGGCCTATTTCCATCCGCAAGTCCTGGGTTTCCAGAACTGCCAAGGGTAAGAGCGTATTCTTTGAGTTCTTTATCTGGATCGGTTATATCTTTGGTATTGCCCGCAAGTTCCTGCTGCTGAGTCAGGCAAACGCCGTAGGTAACACCATGGACTGGCTGTTCTATCTGGGATGGTTCTTCTATGTGCTGAACTTTGTGGAGATCACCATCGACATGATCCTGTATTTCCGCAATGTAAAGCTGGATAAGGAAAGAGACGCTCAGGCGAAGTAATTCATAGCAAAAAACGCATCGTCGGGTGGCTCCCAAGGAGACAGCAGGAGAACATAACTGACACAAGGTAGATGCCGTGCAGTGTACGACAAGGAAAAGGCGATAATTGGTTTTCGTAACCAGGTATCGTCTTTTTTCATCTTTGATAGAATGATCCTTTACGGTGATTTTAGAGTAAAAGAGTTTCAAACTGTCTTTCAAAAATAGGACACCAACCTAAGATGTATGATAAAAAGCAAAAAAATAAGATTTTAAGAATTGTACTTTTAGTGGTTGCAAATTGGAAGAGATAGTGGTACTATTACTCTTTCTAAGAGATAGGAATGGGAGGAACAGGTTATGGAGTGGGAGGCACTTCTGTCAAAAAAACGACCGGGTATAGACTGTGGTGAAGATGGTCTTACAAACTACGATGCCATCATACGCAGTACGCTCTTTCGCAGATTGCAAGATAAGGCACAGGTTTTTCCGCTGGACAATGACGATTATGTACGCACCAGACTTACCCATTCGCTGGAAGTTTCTGCTATCGGCAAGGAACTGGGCCGACGTGTTTTTTCTGGATTACAAGCCCGCGGGGCATCCCCGTGGTTTGACAACCATGGCGCAGATGAATTTTCCGATATACTTTTATGCGCTGGTTTGATCCATGATATAGGAAATCCGCCGTTTGGTCAT
>JAFYLG010000092.1 GCA_017537225.1 Lachnospiraceae bacterium | reverse complement strand
GCAAAAATCAATCAGATGCCACAAGGTCTTGTGGATCGTCTGATGATTAACGAAAGCAGAATTCAACAGATGGCAGAAGGACTTCTTCAGATTGTGTCCTTAGAAGATCCGGTAGGGGAAGTATTGTCTATGAAGCAGCGTCCCAACGGTCTGATGATCGGCCAGAAGCGTGTACCTCTGGGTGTAGTGGGTATCATTTATGAGGCTCGCCCCAATGTGACTGCTGATGCCTTTGGTTTGTGCTTTAAGACCGGCAATGCTGTGATCTTAAAAGGTGGCAGTGATGCACTCCATTCTAATGAAGCCATCGTGGCTGTGTTGAAGGAAGCACTGGTGGCCTGTGGTCTGCCGGAGACAGCAGTACAGCTGATCGGAAGCACCGATCGCCAGGTGACAGCCCAGTTTATGAAGATGAATGAGTATGTGGATGTGTTGATCCCTCGTGGCGGTGCCGGATTGATCCGTACCGTGGTAAGAGAGAGCACCGTACCTGTTATCGAGACCGGTACCGGCAACTGCCATATTTATGTGGATGCCTCTGCTGACCAGGACATGGCAGTGGAGATCCTGTATAATGCCAAGACCCAGCGTATCGGTGTCTGCAATGCCTGTGAGTCTCTGGTAGTCCATGAGTCCATCGTAAAGGAGTTTTTGCCTAAGGCCGCTGCTAAATTGGCTGAGAAAAAGGTGGAGCTGCGAGGCGATGCCCAGGCTCAGGCTGCCTGTGCCGATGTGATCCCTGCCACCGAGGAGGACTGGGGCACCGAATATCTGGATTATATTTTGTCGATTAAGACGGTATCCGGTCTGGATGAGGCTATTGCACATATCAACCGTTATAACACCGGCCATTCGGAGGCTATCGTGACCAGCGACTATGCCAATGCCCAGCGATTCTTAGATGAGATCGATGCAGCGGCAGTCTATGTCAATGCTTCCACCCGTTTTACCGATGGTGGTGAGTTTGGTTTTGGTGCCGAGATCGGTATCAGCACCCAAAAGCTTCATGCCAGAGGTCCCATGGGACTGAAAGAACTGACTTCCACCAAGTATATCATCTACGGTAACGGACAGGTGAGATAGTTATCCTTTGAAGAAAGGAAGAAGAACCATGATCAAAATACTACTGACTGCCTTTGAACCTTTTGGCAAGGACGTGGAGAATGCAGCGGCCATTGTCTGTCAGCAGATCCCATCACAAGGGGAAGATTATCAGATCGTAAAGAGAATCCTGCCTACGGAGTTTACTGCCGGTGCCCAAGCGCTGATGGCGGCTATGGATGAAGTGATGCCGGAGATGGTGATCTGCCTGGGGCAGGCCGGTGGACGAAAAGATGTGACACCGGAGAGGGTAGCCGTCAATTTGATGGATGCACCTATTCCAGACAATGCAGGATTCGTGCCAGACGAGGTGGAGATCATTCCTGGTGGTCCGACCGCCTATCTGACTAATATGCCCATCAAGGCAGTGGTGCAGCAAGCCAAGAAAGCGGGATATCCTGTAGCAATATCCAACAGCGCAGGCTTATATGTCTGCAATGATATTTTTTATACGTTGATGAACCGTATTGCCTACACTCCTGCCAACGAAGCAACTCCGGCTATCTGGGGAGATTTTATCCACATTCCCTATTTGACAGAGCAGCAGGGGGTTCCGGAGGGGATGCCGACCTTGCCTACAGAGCAGGTGGTGGATACGGTGATGTATTTGATCCAGAAGTTTGTAGAGTACAAGTGGTCACTGCGGTTATAGTAAATCTTTGGTAAAATAGAAACACGAAGTGTTCAAATAATAGGAGAAGTGTACATGAAAGTTTTGGTTTGTAATGTGGGAAGTACCTCTTTGAAATTTAAGCTTTACGATATGCCTGCAGAGCACGTACAGGTGCAGGCCTATGTAGAGCGTGTGGGCAGTGTTGACAATGCGATCTATACCTATACTAACTGGGAGACCGGTGAGGTGGTAAAGAAGGATGGACTGTCTGTACCCAGCTATACCGAGGGTATCCAGCTGTTTTTGGAGGACTTGCTCCATGAGACTCGCGGTGTGCTGACGGACATTGCACAGATCGAGGCTATTGGTTTTAAGACGGTATTGTCCAAGGGTCACTATGGTGTCCATGAGCTGACCGATGAAGTACTGCAGGGTATGAACGATTATATGGCGGTGGCTCCGGCTCACAATGCTCCTTATCTGGAGGCCATCTATGTATTCCGTGAGATGCTGCCTCAGGTAAAGCTGATCGGTTCTTTTGAGACAGCGTTCCATCAGACCATTCCCATGTCTCAGAGTCTGTATGCCATTCCCTATGAGTGGTATGAGACCTATGGCATCCGCCGTATGGGCTATCATGGAGCATCCCATGGTCATGTGGCCGCTACGTTGGAGGCCCGTGAGGGAGCTGCCGATAAAGTGGTTTCCTGCCATCTGGGCGGTTCCTGCTCTATCACCGCTATCGACGGTGGCAAGAGCTTAAACAATAGCTTTGGTTTCTCACTGCAGGCCGGTGTATTCCACAACAGTCGTGTTGGCGATATGGATGCCTACATCATTCCCTATCTGCTAAAGCAGGGGATGACCATTGATGAGATCACTTACGGTCTGGAGAAAAATGGCGGTCTGAAGGGTATCTCCGGTGTCAGCAATGATCTGCGCCTGGTAGAAGAGGCAGCTCATGCCGGCAATGCGAGAGCCGCCCTGGCTGTGCAGATGTTTATTGAAAGCATCGCATCCTATGTAGGTTCCTATATGGTGCAGATGGGCGGTCTGAAGCATCTGGTATTTACCGGCGGCATCGGTGAGAACTCCGAGTCTGTTCGCCGTGGTGTTTGCGAGAAGCTGGCCTTTATGGGACTGAAGCTGGATGAAGAGAAGAATCAGTCCAAGGACAAGGATAAAGTGATCTCTGCCGATGATTCTGCAGTAAAGGTTCACGTAATTCCTGCCAATGAAGAACTGGGAATTGCCAGAAACGTATATCGTGAATGTAATCAGTAGGATGGCAGGATGAAACTGCCTGTTTAGTAAAGTGAAAGTTAGGATCCCGTATCGATACAGTATGTTGCTGCAATCGATACGGGATTTTTGTATGTGGTGTACATGCGTTTTCTATGGAAACATCTATGTCCCGGTGTTTTTGTAAAAAGGTTCTTGTCAGAAGATTGCATTCATAAAATATGACAAAACCGGTGAGACATGGCAGGAAACATGAAAATAGAAAAGGTACAATTGATCTGGAAAAAGAACGTCCGATACATGACGATGCTGATCCTCATGGGGACAGTTTGTCTGACCAGTTTTGGATTTTCATCGGGAAAAGAAATCAAAGTGAAACAAGGAATGCCAATGGAAAGTGAACTTCATTCCCTCAGTGCAGTCCTGATGGACGGTCACAGTGGTCGTATTCTTTATGATAAGAATGGTTACGAGATCCTGCCTATGGCCAGTACTACCAAGATCATGACCTGTATTCTGGCATTAGAGCATGGGAATCTGGACGACATGATGACGGTATCTTCTTACGCGGCATCCATGCCTCAGGTGCGGTTGGGTGCTCATTCCGGTGACCGATATCGATTGGAGGATCTATTGT
>JAFYLG010000091.1 GCA_017537225.1 Lachnospiraceae bacterium | reverse complement strand
GCCGAACCGGTACCAGTGTGGCAGCGGCACATATGGCCGGAGCAGCTGCGTGCCTCCTGGAGTGGGGCATCGTTCGAGGTAATCGCCTCTGGATCAACAACAATGCCATCCGGGCTGTCCTGATCCAGGGCGCCCGCAGAAACCCCAGTCTCACCTATCCCAATGAGCAGTGGGGTTATGGAACTCTGGACCTCTATGGCACCTTTAACAGTATCTGAAAACAGGTCGAACTTGTGGCATAATGTGAAACAAAACACCCTCACCCCCTTGTCATTCTTTTGATTTTGTTATATTCTATATATTAGATAATTATAGTTTTCTACAGAATTGTCCTGTGGCAAGCTGTTTTTTAGTGTACGACGCAGAATAGGATTTTGTGTGATTGGTAAAGGAAACTGTTTTGCCAGCGGTACCAACTTTTTCTTCCGAAATGGGGCCTTTGCGCCCGTCGGCACTTGCCGAGCAGATTTGCGAAGCAAGTGTGAGAGGCTTATGTGCCGCTACGCGCGCAACGGAGCGAGAGAGTCCCCAGAGAGGATGAAAAGTTGGCACAGTTGTATAACAAGTTTCGCTGCACCGTACACATAATCATATACAAGGAGGCTTATATGCATAGTTTTAATTACCACATCCCCACAGAAATCGTTTTTGGTAAAGACACTGAGCTGCAGACTGGCAAGCTGATCCGCAAGTATGGCGGCAGCCGTGTATTGATCGTATATGGCGGTGGCAGGGTTGTGCGCAGCGGCCTACTGGATCGCGTTTGCAAGGTACTGGAGGAGGAAGGTCTGGCTTATGAGAAGCTGGGCGGCGTTCACCCCAATCCTTACCTGCATTTTGCCATTGAAGGCGTAAAGAAGTCCATCGAGTTTGGTGCGGACTTTATTCTGGCTGTAGGTGGTGGCAGTGCTATCGATACTGCCAAGTATATCGCCCACGGTACTGCCAATCCGGACATCGATATCACCCGTTTCTGGACCCGTGAACTGAAAGTGACTAAGACCATGCCTGTAGGTGTGATCCTGACCATCTCCGCTGCCGGCAGCGAGATGAGTGACTCTGCGGTACTGACCAATGTGGAGACCGGCGTAAAGCGTGGTCTGAGCACCGTATACAATCGACCTACCTTCTCTATTTTGAATCCTGAATTGACTTATACTCTGCCTCGCTACCAGATCGCCTGTGGCGTAGTGGATATTATGATGCATACTCTGGACCGCTATTTCTGCCCTGCTCCTCACAATCATCTGTCCGATGAGATGGCCGAGGCTCTGCTGCGTACCACCATCTACAATGGCCCTATTGCCCTGGAGAACAGCAAGGATTACGATGCTATGAGTGAGCTGATGTGGTGCGGCAGTATTTCTCACAATGGTCTGACCGGTTTGGGCAACAAGACAGACTTTGCCCCTCACCAGCTGGGTCACGAGCTGTCCGCTCGTTTTGACGTAGCTCACGGTGCCAGCCTGTCCGCCATCTGGCCTGCCTGGGCTCGTCACGTGTACAAGAGCGATGTAAGCCGTTTTGCCCGCTATGCGGCCAACGTATGGGGCATCCGTGGCTCCAATGAGGAGGCAGCTGCCATCGCCGGTATCCACGCCACCGAAGAATTCTTTGAATCTCTGGGCATGCCCATCAACTTTACTACTTTGGGTGTGGGTCTGCAGGGAGAGGCTGATCTGCGCGATATGGCTTACTGCTGTAGTTATAAGAGCACTCGCACTATCGGTGCATTCCAGGTGCTGACAGAAGAGGATATGTATCAGATCTACAAGGCGGCTAATTGCTGATCATGACAAAACAGGAACTTTCAAAGATATACCAGGACATCCTTTTGGGGATGCCTGCAAAAAAATGCCGGGACAGTCTGCCGGAACTGCAGCAAAAGATCCAGGTGCTCTTGCGCCACGCCAAGCAGCGCCGTACTAAGGATGAGACTCTGGTATCGGAGCTGATCCACTTGGTTCCCAAGCTGAAGGACTGTAAGGAAACCGGCAAATACCAGGCTCAGGTGGCTATTTCCCTTCCTCAGGTGCTGGAAGTATGTGACCGCCTGGCAGCCCTGCGTCTGTCAGCTTATGAGCGCCTGACCGACGAGGACAAGCCGGATCTGGATGAGCTGTTTCGCTTTTTCTACCACGGAAAAAGAGAGATTTTCATTCTTCCTCCCGTCAAAGCTTTTAAGACTCGTTATGTGGAGACCCAGATCCTGGCCAAGGTCAAGGAGACCATTCCGGATGCACCTGCTACGGAATATCCTTTGGCCAGAGAAAAGAAACGACACTTTATTTTACATATCGGCGCCACCAACACCGGCAAGACGTATCATGCACTCCAGGACTTAAAGACAGCGGAGAGTGGTGTGTATCTGGCTCCTTTGCGCCTGTTGGCCATGGAGGTCCAGGAACGTATGCTGGAGGAGGGGATCTTCTGTTCCTTGCTGACCGGTGAGGAGGAAGATATCCTACAGTCTGCCACAGTACTGGCTGCTACGGTGGAAAAGCTGGATGTGACCCATGAATATGAAGTGGCCGTCATCGATGAGTGTCAAATGATCGCTGATCCTCAAAGAGGAGCCGCCTGGACCCGTGCGATCTTAGGTGTGCGGGCTGAACGGATCCATGTATGTATGGCCCCCGAGGCTGAGCACATCGTACGCGCTCTGATCGCCGACTGCAAGGACACCTGTGAGATCGTTCGTCATAAGCGTAAGATCCCACTGACCTACGTGGACAAGCCCTATGATTTTCCTAGGGATATTCAGGACGGTGATGCGTTGGTAGTATTTTCTCGCAAGACAGTATTGTCTGTGGCGGCAGAATTAAAACGCTATGGCATCAACTGCAGCGTGATCTACGGTGCCCTGCCCTATGCGGCCCGCAAACGTCAGGTCCATCGTTTCCTGACGGGAGAATCGAAAGTATTAGTGACTACCGATGCTATCGGCATGGGTATGAATCTGCCCATTCGCCGCATTATCTTCATGGATATCGTTAAGTTTGACGGTAAGGAACGACGTATGTTGGAGCCTGCCGAGACCAAACAGATCGCCGGTCGTGCCGGTCGTTTGGGTATGTATGAGGAAGGCTTTGTCACCTGCATCGAGCCCAATGATGTGATCCGGGATAACCTGGAGACAGAGACGGAAAAGATCACCCAGGCTCGCCTGAACTTTTCTGAGGCGCTGTTGCAGTCAGATCACAAACTGGAAGAACTGATCCGCATGTGGTCTTATGCTCAGGTGCCGGACAAGTATAATAAGATGGACACTGAGGAGCCCTTGACCTTGCTAAAGGCATTGCGTACCTCTGGTGTGGAGATCAGTGGCCAGGAGGCCAATGAACTGTTATATAAAATGATCACCATCGGTTTCGATATGGAGAATATTGATTTGATGGAGCAGTGGCTGGAGGCCTGTCATTGCTTCCTGGATGGTGAGGAGGAGATCCCGTTCCCCGATTGTGATGTGGAAGAACTGCTGCAGATGGAGACTGCCTGCAAGCAGTTGGATCTGTACTATCAGTTGTGTCATCGTTTTGGCATGAAATGCGAGGAGAATCGGGTGACCCTGGAAAAGGATCGTCTGGCAGCGGCCATTGACAGTGCCATCGCCAGAGATCTGCAGAATTTCCGTAAGCGTTGTCGTATTTGCGGCAAGACCATGCCCTGGAATATGGCTTTTGGCGTTTGTGCGGATTGTTTTGACCATCAGAAGAGCCGTCATGGAAGACGACGCAGTGGTGGTCGTGGCCATGGCAGTGAACATGGATATGGTGGAAAAAGACCTGTGATGAAGTCTAAGGCGGAACGGTCTTAAGGAGACGGCATGGATAGAAAAGACTACAATCAGATCGGAAAAGATATCAGAGATGCGGTGCAGAATGCGGTAAACAGCATGGATTTCAGTGAACTGAACCGACAGATCACCCAGTCGGTCAACGATGCGTTGAATGAGATCCAGGGAGCCTTTGACAGCGTGTCTGGTGAGTTTACCAAAACATCTGCAAGGGGAACGCAGGCAGACAGTGGTCGAACTGGCGATACCTATAGTACCCACCAAACGTCGAAATCTGCCCAGTCAGGCAGCACTGTTCAGTCGGAGGAGATCCGTCGTCAGGCCAGAGAAAAACTGCGTCAGATGGAGGAGGAGATCCGCGCCCGCAAGGCGGCACAGACTTCACAGAGTGGTGGTCGGACAGGTTCCACATATCACTCGGCACCGAAGTCCGGCAGCGGATATGTGCCTGTTAGAACGTCCACCAACCAACTGATCGCCAAGCGCCCTAAGGGATCCGTTTCCCATGTGGTGCGCACTGTTTTTGGCAGTATCATGTTAGGTGGTTCTGCGGTGACTACATTGGTGCTCGGTACCATTACTCTGGCGGGAAATCTGGCGCTGGCTGCCATGGCTACCGTCATGGGACTGGTGGTGGTACCGGTGGGAACCGGTGGTGCCTGGCTAGTGGTTCGAGGTGCTAAAGATCGTGCCAGAGTAGAGCGATTCCGTACGTATGTGTCTTGTCTGAGAGATCGCAGGCATGTAAAAATCAGTGATCTGGCGGCAGCAGTTAAGAAAAAAGAGGCATTTGTCTGCAAGGACCTGACCAAGATGATCCAGATGAAGAT
>JAFYLG010000090.1 GCA_017537225.1 Lachnospiraceae bacterium | reverse complement strand
CCAGCCGCCAGTCTCAGGGCGATACCACCACCCCCGTGATCCTCTCTACCACGGCGATTTTTATCAATATCGTACTGACGGCCTGGTTTGTAAAAGGCCTGGGCTGGGGCGTCTTTGGTGCGTCTTTTGCCACTACCATCGGTCAGATCGCTGTGACACCGCCCTGCCTTTACTACTTATTTCATCCCAAGGAAAAACTGTGTCTTCGCAAACCGGACTTCAATATTCAGAGCCATGAACTGCAGTTTTTGATCCACACCGCAGTCCCCTCTGCTACCAGTTCTGCCTTTTCCTCCTTTGGCTTTTTGATCCTGCAGACCATGGTACTCAGTTACGGCGATGAAGTGGCCGCTGCCTTCTCTCTGGGCAACAAGGTATCCAACCTGCTGCTGATCCCCATCAGTGCCATGGCATTTACTCTGGCTGCTTTCATCGGTCAAAATATCGGTGCTGAAAATCCCGGGCGTGCCCGCAAGTCCTACCGTACCAGCCGCAACATTGCAGTGGCTATGTCTACCGTAGGATCTCTGCTGATCTGGCCCATCCGCGAGAACATTCTGCAACTGTTGACCAACGATGCTACCACTTTGAGTATCGCTATGGAGTACATGTTCTGGGTGCTGCTGACTCAGCCACTCATGTCCCTGTTCCAGAATTACATCGGTGTATTTAACGGTTCCGGCAATACCCGCTTCTCCTTTGTAGTGGAGACTGCCCGTCTGTGGGCCATCCGTCTCCCTCTGATTTTGTTCTTTAAGAATTTTACCGATCTGGGTCGCTCAGGCATTTGGATGGCCATGGTCATCAGTAACCTGATCATCCTGATATTGGCAGAAGTATTGTTTAAGAAAATTGATTTCAAGCCCAAATTGATGTTGGATTAAACTATTTGTATATAACAGAATTACTTGTTTTATTTCATACCATCTTACTGTGAAAGGAGTCTCTCCCATGAAAGTATTACTGATCAATGGCAGCCCCAAGGCCAACGGCAACACCTCTATCGCTCTCCACGAGATGGAGAAAGTTTTTGCAGAAAACGGTATCGAGACCGAACTGATCCATATCGGCCATCAGGCCATCCGCGGCTGTATCGCCTGCGGTCACTGCTATCAGAATGGACGATGCGTCTTTGAAGATGCCGTCAATGAGATCTCTCCCAAATTTGCAGAGTGTGACGGTATCGTAGTAGGCAGCCCTGTGTACTACGCCTCTGCCAACGCCACCTTGGTGGCATTCCTGGATCGCCTGTTTTACAGCAGCCGTTTTGACAAAACCATGAAAGTGGGCGCCGCCATCGCTGTGGCCCGCCGCGGCGGTGCTTCTGCTACCTTTGACGAACTGAACAAGTACTTTACTATCAGTGGTATGCCTGTGGTTTCCAGCCAGTACTGGAATAGCGTTCACGGCGCTGCTCCCGGTGAGGCATCTCAGGATGCCGAGGGTCTGCAGACCATGCGCACCCTGGCCGCCAATATGTCCTTCCTGATCAAGAGTATCGCTCTGGGTAAGGAAGCCTACGGACTGCCTCAAAAAGAAACGAAACAGGCCACCAATTTTATTCGATAGAACGCAACCCTTCTTTCCCCAAGGAGAAATCATGTCAAATCACACCCAAACGGCTGCTTCATCATCCGTCCAAACCTCTGCCAATCCTCTGGGCACCGCCCCAGTAGGCACACTGCTTCGCCAGTTTGCCATTCCCAGCATCGTAGCTATGCTGGTAGGTGCCCTCTACAATATCGTCGACCAGTTTTTCATCGGCCAGAGTATCGGTGAGCTGGGCAATGCTGCCACCAACGTAGCATTTCCCCTGAGCACCGTATGCACTGCCATCTCTCTACTGTTGGGCGTAGGTGCCGCCTCTGCCTTTAACCTGACCATGGGACGAGGCGACAAGGAAAAAGCCCTCTACTACATCGGCAATGCCGCTACTCTGCTTTTTACCTTTGGTCTGGTGCTGTGTGGCATCACCCTGCTGTTTTTAGAGCCTCTGCTGATCTTCTTTGGCTCTCCTGCCGACGTGCTGAGCTACGCCAAAGAATATGTCAGCATCACTGCCTTTGGATTTCCCTTTTTGATCCTCAGCAACGGCGGTGCCCATCTGATCCGCGCCGACGGCAGTCCCCGTTACTCCATGATCAGCAATATGTTTGGCGCCATCGTTAACTGCATTCTGGATCCCTTGTTTATCTTTGGCTTTGACATGGGCATGGCCGGTGCCGCCTGGGCCACCAGTTTAGGACAGATGATGTCTGCCTTTATGGTGCTCCGTTATCTGCGCCGCTACAAGGCAGGTCCTCTGACCCGCGCTCATCTGCGTCCCCAGTGGTGCTTTGCCGGTTATGCCATGAATCTGGGCCTGGCCCAAAGCTTTAACCAGGTAGCTATGATGGTGGTGCAGATCACCATGAACAACTCCCTGACCCACTACGGTGCCCAGTCCATCTACGGCGAATCCATTCCTCTGGCCTGCGCCGGCATTATCAGCAAGGTCAGCTTTTTGTTCTTCTCTTTCTGCATCGGCATCACCCAGGGCATGCAGCCCATCGCCAGCTTTAACTACGGTGCCCGTCGCTATGACCGTGTCAAACAGGTGCTGAAACTGAGTCTGATCTGCAATTGTGTGATCTGTATCACGGCATTTTCCGTCTTTCAGATCCTCCCTCGCCAGATCATCGGCCTGTTTGGTAACGGCTCTGAGCTGTATTTCACCTTCGGCATCCGCTATTTCCGTACCTACATGTTCTGCACCTTCTTAAACGGCATCCAGCCTCTGGCGGCTAATTTCTTTACCGCCATTGGAAAACCTGCCAAGGGAGCCTTCCTCAGTCTGACCCGACAGATCATCTTCCTATTGCCGTTGATCGTGATCCTGCCCCGTTTTCTGGGCGGTCTGGAAGGTATCATGTATGCCGGTCCCATCGCTGATGCTCTGGCTGCGGCTGCCGCCGTGTTTATGCTGTCTAAGGAACTAACCTCCATGAATCGTCTGGCTGCTGCCCAGGCCTGATCTTACCAAATCCATATTTCATATAGCAGCCTTTTCCGTATTGATTCTTCATGCCCTGATTTTTACACATCGTAAAATCAGGGCATTTGATTGTTGACACCACTTCTTTTTCCGTTGTAGAATAAAGGGAGACGAACATTCTTCCCGCAATTTGGAGTGGAAAGTTCTATTTTTCTGTCCATGATTTTAAAATTCTCCTAAACAAGGTGGATGACATATGAAAAAACAACAGCTCAAATCCCTGCAAACCAAAAATGACTTAAAAGCTGCGGCCGCCCAACTATTTTCCGAACGTGGTTATGTGGCCACCAGTATTCAGGATATCGTTCAGCTATCCGGCTATTCTATCGGCGCTTTTTACGGCCACTTTGCCTCCAAGCAGGAGCTGGCAACTACCCTGTGGATGGACATTATGCTGGCAGATATTGAAGAAACTGCCAAACTGGGACTGGAGATTCCTGACCGTGATACCTTTATCGATTATCTGGTAACCCATGCTCAGATGATCCGGGAGAATGCCCTTTTGGAAGCCATCACACCTCACTGTGTCTTCCCTCCGGAGCTGCAAAAGAACATCACCGACAATGCCAGGCATTATCTTACCATGCTGGTCACTGCCATCCGCAACTGGAATCCTAACGTTTCCGAGGAGACGGCACTCAACTGTGCCAGTGCCGTACACTGTCTGATCAGTTCCTACACCCAAAGCAATGTAGCTCAGTTTATCCAGATCACCCAGGATGGTCTGCGCATGCTGATCACAAAATTGATGATCTTAGAATAAAAGCGTTTCATTGACCGACAGTATTTTGCTGTCGGTCTTTTCTGTGGAAAGCACTGTATTTTTCTCCTTTCCTATGCTACAATCTGATTATAAACAATATAGCTATATATCCATTTTTCACAATGTCAGTTTGTCCTACCCTCGGAGGAGTCCCCATGAAAAATTATATCGATCCCCATATCTCCAAAGTCGCTTATTTGCAGCTCTACGAACATCTCCGTCAGGATATCATGGACGGTGTCTTTGCCTATGGCACCAAACTGCCCTCCAAGCGTCTCCTGGCAGAGGAGACCGGAGTCAGTGTTATCACCGTAGAACATGCCTATGCCATTCTGGCAGACGAAGGTTATATCGAAGCCCGCCCTCGCAGCGGATACTTCGCCATCTACCGGGCCGGTGATTTCCTCTCTGGAGGAGAACATTTTCCTGCCGCCAAACAGTCTGCTGCCTCCTCCGGTACCATGATCTCCTCAGGCATTCCGACTTCTACCGGCAACAGTGTGGATACTCCCTTTCCCTTTTCTGTGTTGGCTCGCACCATGCGCAAGGTACTGACCGATTATGGTCAGGAGATTTTGTCTCCCTCTCCCAATCACGGCTGCCCTCAGCTGCGCGGAGCCATTGCTTCTTATCTGGCCCGCAGTCACGGTATTCAGGTACAGGTAGAGCAGATCATCATCGGTTCCGGTGCCGAGTATCTCTACACCCTCATTGCCCAGCTGTTAGGACAGGGACACATCTTTGCTCTGGAGGATCCTTCCTATGCCAAAATCCAGCGTGTCTATGAGGCCAGCGGTGTCCAATGCGATCCCCTTGCTCTGGGCAGTGACGGCATTCTTTCTGCCGAATTGGAGCGCACGCAAGCCACCATTCTTCATGTGACTCCTTTTAACAGCTACCCCAGCGGCATCACCGCCAGCGCTTCCAAGCGCCGGGAATATCTACTGTGGGCCAGTCGTCGCAGTGGTTACATCATCGAAGATAACTACGATTCCGAGCTGACAGTATCCCGCAAAAAAGAAGATCCCCTCTTCTCCCTGGCAGGCGCCGATCGCGTTCTCTATCTGAATACCTTCTCCCGCACCATCGCCCCTTCGATCCGCGTAGGCTATATGCTGCTGCCCCAGTCACTGATGGATCCCTTTGAGGAGCGGTTAGGCTTTTACTCCTGCACCGTCCCCCTCTTTGAGCAGTACGTGCTGGCCGAGCTTTTAAACAGCGGTGATTTTGAACGACATATCAACCGGGTACGACGGGCCAGACGCAAAGCAGGAAAATGATCCTAACATCTTACTTTACAACCAAAGCAAAAGGCTGACCTGAATGGTCAGCCTTCTTCTGTTTCTATACCGATTTCTTGATTTCGCTGTTTTTCTTTTAAGAGCGCATTGATCTTTTCTGTGTTTCTTCTGGTAATGGAATAGATCATGACCCAAATGATCACATAGGTGATGATAAAGATCCCGGAAAAAACCAGAAGGGGAGTCTTACCCCACTCCAGCCAACCGTTGATCAGATATACACCCAAGTAGCTGACATACAAGACACCACCGTGGATCAGGATCGCCGCCATCAAGGGCAGACGTTCGATCTGATAGATCACATTCATTCCGCCTGCCACAAAAGCAAGGGCAGACAAAGAAACAATACCAAGGCAGACCTGATCTACCGTCAGGACCTCCACCTCCCCATAGTGCTTTAATATCAAATAAAAGATAGCTAACACCATAGGGCCAAATCCGCAGGCGATCAGGCCACGGCGAATAAACTCCAACAAATTCTTTTTCATATCCCTTCGTACCTCCTTCGAATTTCCGCAAAACAACGTCGGGAAACGTAATCCCGATAGCCACATTGAAATACGGCATCCACACCTCCGCTAAACGCCGCATCAAAACGCAAGATCCGATGTTCATTGGCAAGGGTAGATTTGTTAATCCGAATAAAATAGGAGGGAAGCTCTGTCTCCAGATCACGAAGCCTGTCCTGAATGCGGTAGCGACTGCCATGGGTATCGATGGCGATCACTTTTCTGTCCAGAATGGTAATACACTCGATCGCTTCCAATGCCAATCGCCGCATCTCATCTTCTCCATACCCCATAAGATGATCTGCCCCTGAATAACTACGTACCAGATCTTCGATCTGCTGCGTCAAGGAGGACGGCCCATGGACCACGGCTATGATCTCTTCCTCCGCATTTTTGTCAATAATCAGTCTGTATTTCATCACATAGTATCCTTACTGTTTTTTCATTTGTCTCAGAAAGCAGAACACTGCCATGGCCGTTACCGATCCACTGTAAAACAAAATCGGCAAAAGATGAGAGCCTGCCAGTTTAAAATCGCCTCGGAACAAGGCTTTTTCCATTTCTGCGGCGTGGACAAAGGGAAGCAGATCCGCTATTTTCTCAAAGAATCCACCCACCAGTGCCAAATCAAACCACACGCCGGACAACCAGGCAGAAAGATTAGTCAGCAATGCCCCGCAAATACCTCCCACCTGCTTTACACCCAGGAGGCTGCCACACAACAAGCCCAAGGCTATATTGAAAATTGCCATGGGGATGATTCCTATGATAGCATAAATGATATTACTATTCACAGTAAGTCCCAAAAAAATGGCAAAGAGATAGCAGATCCCCGTCTGTCCTATGGCTATAGGCAGAAGTGGAAGCATGTATCCCATGATAAAATCCACACCGGTAAGAGGTGTGGTATACAACCGCTGCAGCAAGGCGCTTTCTCTGTCCCTGGCAACCAACGTGGCAGAAAACAGTGTCAAAAAGGATAGGCCGAATACGGTAATACCCGGTGTCAGGGTGTCGATTTCAAACAGGCTCACGGGAATATTTGCCTGCAAGCTGCTTAAAAGGAGCAGCAACACCAGGGGAAAGCCCAGACCAAAGCCCAGGTTGATGGGATCTCGCAGGATCTCTTTTCCACATCTTTTGGCAAATGTCATCATTCTCATATCACTTCCCCCTTCACGATAGCCACAAAGGCCGTTTCAAAATCACAGGTTCCCGCCTTCTGTTTCAATTCTTCTGCTGTTCCGATGGCCAGCAGACGCCCCTGTTTCATAATACCGATCCGATCGGAAAGAGACTCTGCCTCTTCCATGTAATGGGTCGTCAAAATGATAGTGATCTTGCCTTTTAAAGAATGTATGATTTCCCACAGATCATGTCTCGCCATGACATCCAGTCCAAGAGTAGGTTCATCCAAAAACAGGATCTGTGGCTCACTGATCAGCGCCATGGCAATGCTGACACGACGCTGCCACCCTCCGGACAGCTTTCCGGCCTTTTTGCACAGAACCTCCTCCAGGTCCAATTGCCTGGAAATTTCCTTGACTTTTTCCCGGGTTTTTCCTTTGGAAAATCCATAGATCCCGCAGATCAGTTCCAGATTCTCTTTCACAGAAAGATTAGGAGCCACCGCTGTCTCCTGGGGAGACACACCGATCAGCCTCTTTACCTGCTCCGACTCCTTTGTAATACTGTAACCACCTACGACGGCATCCCCGTCCGTTGGCTTTGTCAGGCAGGATAGCATCTTGATGGCGGTGGTTTTTCCTGCGCCATTGACTCCCAACAGGGCAAATAGTTCGCCCTGACATATATCCAACGTAAGCCTATCGACGGCAGTCAGATTTTTATATCGCTTGGTAAGATTCCTTGTCTGAATCGCTGGTATTTTCTTTTCCTGCATTTTGTTTTCCTCCCCTTCGATTTCTTCATTTCATTTTTACTTCTGTCCGTATCATGATAGCAGACATTCTGAGTGAAATGTTGATTTTTGCCTGTTCGGTCATTTCTAATGTCTGAACGGTTTTTACAACGACTCCCACAAAAACACAATGGGGCTTACTTGAATCTGGTTATATAAAAAACTATTATTTTGGATATTTATTTATGGTCAAAGGATGGGTATATTACTTTTGAAATAATGATAGAACACTACCAGTGGCAGATTGGCTCGTCAATGATCTCTGTATTGCTGCAGGATCACACCACTTTGCCGCCCCACACAAGGAGAAACTATTATGTCTTACAAAAAAATTCTTACCATCCAGGATATTTCCTGCGTAGGTCAGTGCTCTCTGACCGTAGCTCTGCCCATTCTGTCTGCCTGCGGCATGGAGACCGCCATCCTGCCCTCCGCCGTACTGTCCACTCACACTGCCGGTTTCACCGGTTTTACCGTTCGCGATCTGACCGATGATATTCCTGCCATCCAGGCTCACTGGATGAGAGAAGGCATCCAGTTTGATGCTATTTACACCGGCTATCTGGGCAGCCTGCAGCAGATCGACTATGTTCGTGACATCTTCCACACCCTGAAGGCTGAGGGCGGCACCATCATCGTAGATCCCGCCATGGCTGACAATGGCAAACTGTACCCCGCTTTCGATCAGGCCTATGCCGATGCTATGGCTGGTCTGTGCGGCGAGGCAGATATCCTGCTGCCTAATATTACCGAAGCCTGCTTTATGACCGGCATGGAGTACCAGGAATCCTACGATAAGGCCTACATCGATGAGCTGTTACAGCGCACCGCCGCTCTGGGTGCTGCTACCGTAGTTCTCACCGGTGTATCCTACACTGCCGGCAAAACTGGCGTAGTGGTTTACAAGAATGGCGAGCAGACCTACTACGAGCACCACAAGATCGCCAAGGGCAGCCACGGCACCGGTGACGTATACGCTTCCGCTTTTGTAGGCGCTCTGATGAATGACAAGTCCGCCGAAGAAAGCGCTCGCATCGCTGCTGACTACACTGTAAAGTGCATCGAAAACACCCAGGACGATCCTACCCACTGGTACGGTGTCAAGTTTGAGACCGCACTGAAGGATCTGATCATGATGCTGTAATCGCTATTGACTTTTACAAAATTTAGCACTATACTACCCTCCGTTGTATGCCTTACATACGTATGGAGGGTTTTCTTATGTCTGAAAAAATTCAGCTTTCCGACCATTTTACCTATAAGAAATTACTGCGTTTTACCTTTCCCACCATCGTCATGATGATTTTTACTTCCATCTATGGTGTTGTGGACGGTATCTTTGTCTCCAACTTTGCCGGCAAGACCGCCTTTGCTGCCATCAATATCGTCATCCCTTACACCATGCTTTTTGGCACCCTGGGCATTATGGTCGGTACCGGCGGTACGGCACTGATCTCCATGACGCTAGGCACCGGCGATCACAAGCGGGCCAACTATATTTTCTCTCAGCTGGTCTACGGTTCCATCCTTGCAGGTATCTTCTGTACCATCCTGGGCATCGCTCTGCTGCGTCCCGCCTCCATCCTGATGGGCGCTGAAGGTGCTATGATCGATCTGTGCGTGGACTATGGCCTCTATACGTTGCCGGCCATGACTGCTTTTATTTTGCAAAATGAGTTCCAAAGCTTTTGCTCCGCCGCAGAAAAACCGGGGCTGGGTCTGGGACTGACGGTAGCAGCCGGCATCACTAATATCCTGCTGGATGCTCTCTTTGTCGGTCTTTTTCACTGGGGGCTCACCGGTGCTGCCCTTGCCACTGCACTCAGCCAATGTGTAGGCGGTCTGGTGCCACTGATTTATTTCTCCAGACCTAATCCTACTCCCCTGCGACTGTGCAGGCCCAAATGGGAGGCTATGGTCTTTGTCCGCACCTGTACCAATGGCTCCTCTGAGCTTATGAGCAACATTTCTCTCAGCATCGTCAGCATCCTGTATAATCTACAGTTGATGAATCTGGTAGGGGAAGATGGCGTTGCTGCCTACGGTGTGATCATGTATGTGAATTTCATTTTTATCGCCGTATTCCTGGGCTACTCTATCGGTGCCGCTCCTGTGGTAGGCTATCACTACGGCGCCGGCAATCACAGCGAGCTAAAGAACCTGCTGCGAAAAGGCCTGACCATCATCGGGGTCCTGTCTGTGACTCTGACTGCCGTAGCCATCGCTCTATCTGGCCCTCTGTGCGGGATCTTCGTCGGTTACGATGCTTCCCTCTTTGACATGACCAAGTGGGCCTTTATCCTCTACTCCGCATCCTTCCTGTTCTGTGGCTTTAACATCTTTGGTTCTTCCTTCTTTACCGCTCTGAACAACGGCCTGATCTCTGCCTTGATCTCTTTCCTTAGAACCATGATTTTCCAGACCGCCTGCGTTCTGATCCTTCCCATCTTTTGGGAACTGGACGGTGTCTGGGTCTCCATCATCGTGGCAGAACTACTGGCACTGGTGCTGACCGTTATCTGCTTTATAAAAAATAAAGATCGGTATCACTACGCGTGATCCGATCTTTTTTCTTTATTGAATTCCTTCTGCAACGATGCAGATCTGATTGCGGGAAGTAGGTTCTCCGTTTAACTCCATCACATAGGTAGCCTCTGCCCGCAGACTTCCCGGCTTGTCTCCCTGAGGCTTCCGCTCAGTGATCTTCACCGTTTTTACCTCCAGTGCCATGGCAAACCGACCATAAGGAGTGTCGTACCATCCCTCATCTCGCTGTCCGGCCTTAAAGTACATATGGGCACCCACTGCCCCCTTCTTGATCACCTCAAAACCACCATCGTAGATCTTCACCGTATTGCCGGTCACATATCCCTCACCCAGATCCTCTTCATAGATCAGGTAGTGCTTATCCTTCACACAGGAATAGGTTCCCTGAGATACCGTCTCCGTACGATTCTCCTGGGCCGATACGGTGTATAGATCCCCCTTGCGGCTGATGATCTCCTTTTGTATTCCGATGACCTTTACGATCACATTCTGTGTAGCCATTCTTCTCTTACATCCTCGTATTTATTTTTCTTTTAGGTCTCACGAGGCCTTTTTCTCTATAAGACCTACATTCTCATGATTCATTAGGTCTTATAGCTACTCCTTTCGCTTTACGACCTACATTTTGGCCCTTCATTAGGTCTTATCGTCACCCTTTCACCGTTATGACCTAATTTTCGATCTTCCGTTAGGTCTTGTCGGCATCTTTTTACCTTTACGACCTAAATTCTGGTCTTCCCTTAGGTCTTACAATCATCTTTCCGCTTTCAAGACCTAAAGCTTGTGTTTCCTCTGGGTCCTGCCAGAACTTTTCATTCATAAGACCTAAAAACCGGAAGAAACCTCTTTTTGTCAACTGTCCAGGTACAGCCGAAGGTATTAGAAACTTTAAAAAAACCTTCTGCGCCCGGCGTCCTTTTCGATCTCCTAGAAATCTTCAATATCGATCTGCTCTGTCCCTGCCACATCATAGGGCAAAATAGAGTTGGCAAATTCCTGGAACTGATCTGCCAGGTCACTGACGTAAAACTCATACTTGGCAGGCTCCGAACGATCTGCCTGACGATCCAGACCTTTTTCCTGCAATAGCTGCTTTAACTCGATGGCCGTCTCATAGGCCGGATTGACCAACGTCACTTCCTCGCCCATGACTTTGCGCAGCAAAGTACGAAGCAAAGGATAGTGAGTGCAGCCCAGGATCATGGTATCGATGTCCTTGTACTGCAGGTCTTTTACATAGCGGCGAGCCACTTCTTCGGTGATAAAATCGTGAGTCAGGCCTTCTTCTACCAAAGGTACAAACAAGGGACAGGCCTTGCCAAAAATGCGAAACTCCGGATCGATCTCACGCAGCACCTGCTCATACATGCCACTGTCGATGGTACCACGGGTCGCAATGACACCGATACGACCATTTTTTGTGGTCTTGGCCGCCGTCTCGGCACCGGCTTTGATCACACCCAACACAGGAATATCCTGCTCTGCCTCCAACACCTCCAACGCATGGGCACTGGCAGTATTACAGGCAATCACGATGGCCTTGACCTGCTTGGTCCGCAGGAAATGAGCGATCTGACGAGAATAACGAATGACCGTATTTTTGGACTTGCTGCCGTAGGGCACACGGGCCGTATCGCCAAAATACACAATATTCTCATCTGGCATCTGACGCATGATCTCGCGAGCCACAGTCAGACCGCCGATACCGGAATCAAAGACTCCGATGGGCGCATTTCTATCGATGATGGTATGTTCTGCTGCCATATCTTACCTCCGAAGACGCTCTTACTCTCTCACAAATGCCGTCTGGATCAGACGTTCTACCAGGGGCTTCAGTGCCAGCCCTCTGGCCTCCCACAGCATGGGATACATGCTAATGGAGGTAAAGCCGGGCAAAGTGTTGATCTCGTTGAATACGATCTGACCATCAGCCTGCAGGAAAAAGTCCACACGAGACAGTCCCCAACCATCTACTGCCTTGAAGATAGCTACGGCGTTGCGACGGATCTCCTCGCGGGATTCCTCCTCCATCTCAGCGTTTACTACGGTCTTGGACTCGGCGTTATTGTACTTGGCGTCGTAATCATAGAACTGAGCTGCTGCCAGGATCTCACCCACACCGGAAGCACGGACATCACTGCCACCCAGGACAGCACACTCTACTTCGCGACCTACGATGGTCTCCTCTACCAGGATCTTGCGGTCGTGCTCTGCTGCCAGCTTCAGACCATTGATCAGCTGGTCGCGGTTCTCTGCCTTGCTGACACCGCAGGAAGAACCTGCACGGGAAGGCTTGATAAATACAGGATAGGGCAGCTTTGCTTCCACCTGAGCCACTGCCTCTGCCATCTTTTCTTCTTTGTTCACCTGGTCGCGGGTCACCACTTCATAAGCTGCCTGACGGATTCCCAAGCGATCCACGATCAGCTTGGTGTATACCTTGTCCATGGACACGGCAGACGCCAGCACACCACAGCCCACATAAGGGATCTTGGCCAGTTCAAATACGCCCTGGATGGTACCATCCTCACCCCACAGACCGTGAAGCACAGGAAATGCCACATCTACTTTCCAGAATACAGGCATACCGGTCTCCATCAACCAAACACCGCCCTGGGAGGCATCGGGAGACAGTACGGCAGACACCTGACTCTGACGCCAGCTGCCGTCTTTGATCTGATCTACACTGTCCACCTTGACCCAATGGCCTTCTTTGGTAATGCCTACCAGCATCATCTCATATTTGTCTGTATCTACAGCTCCAATAATGGTAACGGCGGAACGACAAGATACCTCATGCTCGGAAGACTGTCCGCCAAACAATACTAACAAATGTTTTTTACTCATATACAAAACCTCTTTCTATCAGGGGAATTTTTATTGATCTATTCATAAATATGTCGTGAATCTGCCACTTCCAAACAACAGAACGTAGCAATCCAATCATATTCTACTCCCTTTTCCTGTTTTTCGCAAGCCATCTGTATAAAGTCTTGCATTTTCGTCGAAGATATTACCAGTAACTTCCATTTTGGACGCCTTGTCCATGGCCAATATCTATAGTATGAAGTGAGGACTCTATTTATGAAACTTTTTAATAAAATCAAATTCTGGCGGCAAGATACCTTATTAGGAAGTTCTTTGCCAAAATCTTCTTTGTCACAGTTTTCCCTGCCACAATTCTCCTTATCTCTGACCCCGCTGCGTGCCCACCTTCTATGCTGCACAGCCATCGTCTTTTCTTTTACCTGTCTGGTACTGTTTGGCACCACCCTGATTACAGAAATATCCAGGGCTTCTTTCGCCTCCCGGGTAGCCGATCAGGTACTGCGGTTTCATGTCATCGCCAACAGCGACAGTCCCGAGGACCAGACCATTAAACTAGAGGTACGAGATGCCCTCATCTCCTACATGGCAGACCATCGCATCTCTTTTGACAGTGCCGACGAAGCGGCTGCCTTTGCTGCCGACCACTGCGACGAACTGACACAATTGGCTCAGACTGTCATTGACCAGGCTGGCTTTTCTTACACCGCCTCTGCCTCCGTCACTGTCTGCCCTTTCCCCGAGAAAACTTATGGCGATCTCACCTTCCCCGCCGGAGACTATCAGGCTCTGCGGGTGGAGCTGGGCCAGGCCCAGGGGCAGAACTGGTGGTGTGTCCTCTATCCACTGCTGTGCTTTACCAAAGAGGGAGTGGTGGCTGTGCCGGAGGAATCCCAAACATTCTTACAAACCTCTTTGTCCTCAAACGACTACGCTCAACTACAGTCATCTCAAGGCAAATGCTCTGATACTATTGAAGTTCGTTTTTGGGTATGGGATTGGCTGCGAAAGCTCTTATCTTGAGACCAGAACATATGACCTATATTTTCCTTTTTCTTGCATATGTAGTCCATCTATGATATGATAATATTAACATAAGACACTTTTTGCATCCTTTTCCTTCTCCCGAAAAAGGAGGTTACTTATGAACCATTCGGACTCTTTGCACAACGAAACTCCCTTGACTCCCAACGTTACATCGACATCTTCCGACTCCCTCTGGTATCTCTCCATACGCAGAGTTGTTCTGGGATTGGCTTTTTCCCTGATGCCTCTCAGGCTTTTAGGACTACAATACATCGTCCCTACCATTGGTTTTCTCTTTGTGATTTTGGGTCTTCGAACTCTTCGTCACCACGAGCCATGGTTTCAGCGAGGCTTTATTGTCATTCTTCCTCTCTTTGGATTCTTCTGTGTAAAATTGATCCTTAACGCATCCATTTACCAAAGTGATATTTACGACAGTACCATTTTTCATCACCTCCAAACTCTTTGGCAAATAGGGATCATTCTTTTTTTGGTGTGCCTATGGCAAGGTCTCAAACATACTTGCCTGACCATCGGCCATCCATCAAAAGCAGGTTCCGCACTGGTACTACTCTTGTGGTATGGATTCCTTTCATCGCTCCACGGGCTTACTCTTCACGGATGGATCCCAGTTTTGACCCTCTTGATTTCCTATATTGTGATCATCCGCAAGATTCTGGCTTTGATTTCTGCGATTTCTGCCTCTGGGTATGAAATTCCATCCCCTGCTCATCATGTTTCCGACGGTATTTTGGTCGCATTCACACTAACAACAATTGCAGTAGGTTGCGGCAGTTGCTATTTCTTCAATCAAAATTATCCGATGGAATGGCAGCCGCAAAAAACCATACAGAACCAGGAAATCCAACGCATTCAGACCGAATTGATGCAGCTGGGTGTTCCTGAGCATATCTTGCGTGATCTTACCCAACAAGAACTGCTCTCCTGTGACGGAGCTCTGCGCATGGTCATAAATATAGATGAAGGCCTGGACCCTCATGATTTTCGCGATATGAGTACAAAAAACCTGGTTCTTACCAGCATTGCACTCGAACTTCCTAACCAGCGAGAGCACTGGAAAATCATTCATCATTTTTCCTGGAAAGAGCATAGCCAGTTCCACGGGACCGAGTGCATTCAAATTTGGACCCCCTATCGTCGTACAGACTCCTGGTGGGGCAAAGCCAGTGAAGTCACCGGACAGCTGCTTTACGAACAGGACGATCAATGTTTCACCGCTCTCTACTATTTTCTTGGTGAAAAGACATACACCGCGAACAGTATGTTTTTTGGCAGTCAAACATCTACCGATGTCTTCGCCGCCTTTTCTTTTCCCCATACCGGTACGAATCATCGCGGCTATTTATCCTACACCATCAAAGAACTAAATGATGGAGAAATCATTGATTCCTGGATCAATTACTGCCACCAAAATGCCAAGCGCCTGGCTAACTACCCTGCACAGACCGCTATGGATCATCGCTTACAAAACTCGTTTCACTCCAACGTATTTACCACGATTCAACATGCACTGCAGTTTAACCCCAACGCTAATCCTCTGGAACCGTATTAAATTTTCTCACTACATATAGAAACAGGGCAGCCTGACGGCTGCCCTATTATCTTGACTTTATTTCAGTCTAATATTCTCTTATTTCTTCTGCCGATCCAGCATCTCCTGCAGCGCCTCATCGCTGTCTTCGATCCACACATCTTCTTCATCTGCATTCAACCCTAAATACTCGCGCAGAGTCATGGTGGTATCGCTGAAGCCCCACTGGCTGGTCAGGCGATGGATCTCGTCAAACTCGATCTCACCGGCCAGATATTTTTCTTTAAAAGTTTTCTCGCTCATCGTGGTTCCCCTTCTTACTTATCCAGCAGCTTGCTGATATTGGCCTCCTGATTAGAGATGTGCAGGCGAGCCATACGCACTGCAGCCTCTTCATCTCTGGCAATCAGGGCATGCACCAATCTCTGATGTTCCTGAACCAGACTCTCACGGTTGGCACCCTTTAAACGTTCGATACGATAACGATAGATCTGCTGCCAGATACTCTCTACCAGCTCGATCAAACGTTCATTGTCTGTCATCTGATAAATCACATCGTGGAATGCCACGTCCTTCTCTGCCAGTACCGTCACATCTTTTTCCTGTTTTACTGCTTTGGCAAAATCTGCAGCCGCAGCCTGCAGTTTGGTAAATCCCTCCTCAGTACCGCGGCGACAGGCCAGCTGTACAGCCAGTTCTTCCAACATACCACGAATCTCCAGCACGTCTCTCAGCTGTTTTTTGGTAATACCGGCTACTACCACACCCTTGTGAGGGATCTGGCGTACCAGAGATTCTTTTTCCAGCAGATGGATGGCTTCACGGACCGGTGTGCGGCTAACGCCCAACTGGGCAGCCAGCTTCATCTCCATGAGACGATCTCCCGGTTCGAACACATTGGTCAGGATGGCTCTGCGCAGAGTCAGGTACACCGCTTCTCTCAGAGAAATATTATCTTCATTTACCAGCGTTAGTTCTTTCAAAATGTGTCCCCCATTTCAACATTTTTCCGTATGTATGATCCGATCACCCGTTTTCTCTCTCCCAAACAATTTGTGATCGGTGCTTCTTTCTTACTGCTGCTTTTCCTCAGCCAGGCGAATAAACAGATCAATATCTCTGGCGATCATCTCCAGGCTCTTGTCCCAGAACTCAGGCTGAGTCAGATCGATGCCGGCGATACCTGCCACATCCTCTACCTCGCTGGTAGGGGTGGCCTTTAACAGGGCACGATACTTGGGCAGGAAAGCCTCGCCCTCCTCCAGATACTTGGCGTACAGCCCGCGGGCAAACAGACCGCCAAAGGCATAAGGGAAGTTGTAGAAGCTAAGGCCGGAAGAATAGTAGTGGCCCTTGCATACCCACATGTAAGGATGCAGGCACTCATGATCCAGACCATCGCCGTAAGCCTTCTTCTGAGCATCCATCATCAGCTCTTTTAAGCGGGGAGCAAACAGGAAAGACTCCTGTCTCTCAGCAAATACAGCGCTCTCAAACAGATAGCGAGAGTAAATATCACAGATGATCTGAGTGGCATCCTGCAGCTGGCTCTCTACCAGTGCCATCTTGGCATCGCCCTCTGCCTCAGCAATGGCGGCGCTCATGATAACGACCTCATTAAAGGTAGAAGCGGTCTCTGCCACAGGCATGGAATAGTCCATGTTCAAAGGACGATTGCCCTCCAGGCAGTGGTTATGATAGGCATGACCCAGCTCATGAGCCAGAGTGACCACATCCCCCAAAGTACCGTCATAGTTGGTCAGGATCCAGCTTCTCTTGCTGGTAGGAGAACCGGCACAGAAGGCACCGCCGGACTTACCCTTGCGAGGGAAGAAATCGATCCATGCATTGTCAAATGCCTCTTCTACCATATCAGCCAGATCGGCAGCGAAAGGACGGAAGTGATCCAACAGATACTCCTTGGCCTCTTCCGTGGTAAACTTGCGATTGCTGTTACCTACCGGTGCAAACAGATCATACCAAGGCAAACCGTTTTTGTGGCCCAACAGCTTGGCCTTAGCCTTTAAATACTCATGGAACTTGGGCAGATATTTATTGATGGAAGCTAACATAGCCTCTAAAGTAGCACGGGTCATGTGTGCCTGATCCAGGGTCATATCCAGAGGAGAGGCGAAACCGCGTAGCTCCGTGATGGTGTTGACCTGGCTCTTGATATTATTTAAAGCAAATGCCACAGAATCGGCGATCTTGGGATAGCAGGCCAGTTCTGCCTCGTAAGCTGCCTTACGGATGGCAGGGTCTTCCTCGTAAGCCATGTTGCGGATACCGGACAGAGTGGTGGTCTCGCCGTTGTAATCCACCTCCACGCTACTGGTCAAATAGGTCTGCAGATCTCCCCAGGCTCTGCCAGCGGACAGATCCAGACGGGAGATCACATCCTCCACGTCATCCCCCAGCAGATGGGCAGAATCCTTTTTGATACGCTGCAGACGATACTCGTACTCCTTTAAGAATGGATCAGAGTCAATGACAGCCTGCAGATCTTCGATAGAAGCGATCCACTTCTCAGCCACGGTAAAATCCTTGCCCAGGGTGCTCATACGCATACCCACTTTGGCCATACCGGAAGCCGCATGCTCATCTGCACTGTTTACGGACTGCTTCAGATTAAGGAACAGCATCAAGCGATAAGAGAATGCCTCCAGCTCCTCCTGCGCCTTCAGACAGGCGATCAGATCTTCTTTTACCTCTCCCTGTCCCAGAGATGCCACTACCTTGCGAAACTCTTCGATCTTGGCCGGCACCAGATCCATGTCCCGGATAAAATCCGGATCATCGTATCCTTTATATAATGGGTCTAAAGACCATTCCTGATTCATAGTCAAATTCCTCCTGCTGTATTTTTATGATTTTGCATTGGATGTCCCTTTTCTAAAAACAGACAGAGATATCCCTTTTTATTTCACTGTTTTATATCATACCACACATTTTGTATTTTTTTAAGTACCATTTTCATTTCTGATGGGTTTTTTCTACAAATTTTTCTACTTTTATCTCTTTCTTATCTCTCTCGGAGGCGTTCCATCTCAAAACATCCTTTCTTGATCACTCCCGGCAGTGCTTTGTACAAAATCGCTTGCGTAGTATTCTAAAAATTCGTATAATAATATTATCAGAAAACAACAGGAGATTTGTCCTTTTGGGCCGATCTCTCACCATAGAAAGGAGTGTTTTTCATGACCAAGACTACTGAAACCGTTGCCCCTCTGTGGAGAGACCGCAAACACTTTATGTGGTTTCCCTTCTCCTTCACCGTATATGAGGTAAAGAAGGATCGCCTGTACATTCAGCGTGGCCTGTTCAGCACCAGCTTTGATGAGACTCTGCTGTACCGTATCACCGACATCAAGCTGACCCGCACCCTGGGCCAGAAGATCTTCGGCACCGGTACCATCGAGCTGTGCACTACCGTGGATCACGACGGACACATCCTGCTGGAAAACATCAAGAAACCCATGCAGGTCAAGGAACTGCTGTCCGAATCAGTAGAAGATGCCCGCGACAAAAAGAAAGTCATCGGCAAAGAATTTTACGGTGGCCATGGCATGGATGGACTTCATGATCTGGACGGCGATGGTGAACCCGACATCGTAGATTGATCTCTTTCCCAAGATTTTGCGCACGATTTTGATCTATATACGCAAAAATATGTTAGATTTTTCGCAAAAAATTGGGAAAATGGTTCTATACAGATTGAAAAGTTATGGTATAATAAGAAGGAAAGATGGACAAGGGTGGGCTATGCCCTGCTATCTGAAATAATCCTATCATAAGAAAGGTGGAAAAAAAATCATGCCCTTAGTAACTACTACTGAAATGTTCAAAAAGGCTTATGAAGGCGGCTACGCAATCGGCGCTTTCAACGTAAACAACATGGAGATCGTTCAGGGTATCACTGAAGCTGCCAAGGAGTGCAACTCCCCTGTTATTCTGCAGGTTTCCAAGGGTGCTCGTGCATACGCTAACCGTACCTACCTGAAGAAGATGGTTGAGGCTGCTGTTGAAGAGACCGGTCTGCCCATCGCTCTGCATCTGGACCACGGCGACAGCTTCGAGACCTGCAAGTCCTGCATCGACGACGGTTTCACTTCCGTTATGATCGACTGCTCTTCTCTGCCCTTCGAAGAGAATATCGCTATCACCAAGCAGGTTGTTGAGTACGCTCACGCTCGCGGCGTTGTAGTAGAGGCTGAGCTGGGTTCCCTGGCTGGCGTAGAAGACGAAGTAAGTGTATCCGCTGAGGATTCTTCTTACACTCGTCCTGAGGAAGTAGTAGAGTTCGTTACCCGCACCGGCTGCGACTCTCTGGCTATCGCTATCGGTACCTCTCACGGTGCTTACAAGTTCACCGCTGAGCAGTGCACCCGCAACGAAAAGGGCGAGCTGGTTCCTCCTCCCCTGCGTTTCGACATCCTGGAGGAAGTTTCCAAGCAGCTGCCTGGTTTCCCCATCGTTCTGCACGGTTCCTCTTCCGTACCTCAGGAGTACGTTAAGATGATCAACGAGCACGGCGGCGCTATGCCCGATGCTGTTGGTATCCCTGAGGAGCAGCTGCGTGAGGCCGCTAAGAGAGCCGTATGTAAGATCAACATCGACTCCGACCTGCGTCTGGCTATGACCGGTACCATCCGCAAGTACATGGACGAGAATCCTTCTCACTTCGATCCTCGTCAGTACTTAAAGCCCGCTCGTGAGAACATCAAGAAGATTGTTGCTCACAAGATCGTTAACGTTCTGGGCTCCAACGACAGCCTGTAATTTGAACATTTCGGCTTTCGAATCATAGGAAATGAAAAGACCCTCTCGCCGGTGACGGTGGGAGGGTTTTTGTATTGGGAAACTAAAACATTGCGTACTAGATCTGCTTTCTCACGATCTTGTACTCGTCATTGAACTGGAAGTAGGGACAGCCATCGCATCTTCCCTGCAGAAAACGCACCATCTCATCCTCGTCCAGATCCATGTCACACACATAGTATTCATAATCTTCATCATATACATAGTTGCTGCAGTATTCGCAGCTGGCCTGATCACTCATCTTCCTATCCTCCTCATGGAAACAATATCTCTGCCCACAGATACTACTCAAGCACCGTTACGCAAACATCCACTTCTTTTCTAAAATTCTCTCAGTGGAGTGAACTCCACACCATCCTCTGTTGTGATTCCTGCATACAACTGATCGGTATATCGCCCCACCGTCAAATAATGCTGCAGCATATAATACGCCGTAAACGGCATCTCCCGATCCATAATCTGATCAAAGGATATCCACTGCAGTCGCCCTTCATTACTGGTCAAATTCACCGACACATTCTCTCGCAACTCTGCAAAGAAATAATAGTTCTGACGAATCTCGCCATTCTTTAACCGCAGCGTCACATAGCGCATGGTAAGATTCTCCAGGTCACCTTCTCTAAGCCCTGCTTCCTCTTGTAACTCCCGTAGAACACAAGCTTTAGGATCGTTCAATTCGTCCACTTCAAAATGACCGCCGATACCACACCAGGAGGGAGCTACCACCCGGGAACCGACGCGGTATAACATGAGCATCTCTTCTCCACGAGAAATATATATGGCTGTCATATTGCGAAGCTTGCCATCCATTGTCACACCTCACATCCTTCTACCTTAGATCTTTCGGTCTCTAAAAAGCGCCATTCTCATCTGTCTCTTTTCATCATAAGAATCATTCCAACGGCAGAATCACTGGAAATTCCTCACTGCTTATAGTATAATCGACTTAGTTCACAATTTCCACCACTTTGGGGCATTTTGCTCCATTTTTCCACACAGCAGACCACAGGAGTCCACCATGCCGAAATCCCCTAACCAAAAAATCAAGATCCTCTATCTGATGCAGATCCTTTTGGAAGAAACCGACGACGATCACGCCCTGACCTCTGCCCAGCTCATCGACAAGCTGGCTGCCTTGGATGTGAAAGTAGAGAGAAAAACTCTCTACGACGACATCGAGACCCTCCGTCATTTTGGATTGGATATCTTAAATCGCAAGGAATCTCCTGCCGGCTACTATATCGGCAGCCGTCAGTTTGAATTGGCCGAATTAAAATTGCTGGTGGATACGGTCCAGGCTTCCCGGTTCATCACTGCCAAAAAGTCCGACGAGTTGATCCACAAGCTGGAACAGCTGACCAGCCGCCATGAGGCTCGTCAGCTGCAGCGCCAGGTCACTGTCACCGGCCGCATCAAGACCATGAATGAGAGTATCTACTATAATGTGGATAAGATCCATGATGCCCTCTCTGCCGGTGTGATGATCCGCTTCCAATATTTTGAGTGGACCCCTGACAAGCAACAAAATTTGCGCCACGGCGGCGAAGTTTACGAAATCAGCCCCTGGGCATTAAACTGGGACGATGAAAATTACTACATGATCGGCTTTGACCACGTGGCAACTCGCGTCAAATATTACCGCGTGGACAAGATGATCAAGATCCAGCTGACCGCAAATCCTCGTCAGGGCCGGGAATATCTGCAGGATCTGAATCTGGCAGACTTTTCCCGCAAAACCTTTGGTATGTTTGACGGCCAGGAACAGGAACTAAAGATCCGTTTCTCCAATCATCTGGCAGGTGTGGTGATCGATCGTTTCGGCAAAGATATCCCCATGCACCCCGACACAGATACCACTTTCGCAGCTCGTCTGCGGGTCACCGTCAGCGGACAGTTTTTTGGCTGGCTGGCCGGTCTGGGACCCGGTGTGCGGATCTTGTCTCCGGAGAGCGCTGCCCGGGAGTATCAGGCATATTTACAAAAGTTGCTGCAGGACTATACAACATAGGTGGTCACACATCCGTTATCACAAACATCATATTTTCAAGTCTTTACACAGGTCTGCTGCCTATTTCCATATGCACAGACCTGTTTCATATTTTTGAAATATTTGTAGCAAAAACTTAATGAAAGCTTCACAGAAACTTCTTTGACCCGTGATAAAATCTATCGTATACTGAAAGTGAAGGAAATCCCTCCTTCCTGCCCACGATAAGGAGTCCTCTATGAATATACTATTTTTTCTGACCCCCAAACACGATGTGGACTATATTTACGATGATTTTACCCTGCGTCAGGCCATGGAAAAGCTGGAATATCACGGTTACAGTGCCCTGCCGGTTCTCAATCGAGAGGGTTGTTATGTAGGCACCCTGTCGGAAGGCGATATCCTGCGAGCCATCAAGGAAAACTATGGATTAGATCTGAAAGCTGCCGAAAATATTCGAGTCAACCAGATCTCTCGCAGCCGTCACATCGCCTCTGTCACTGCCACCAGCCGCATGGAGGATCTGATCGATCTGGCCTGCAGTCAAAACTTTGTTCCCGTGGTAGACGACGATAATATCTTCATTGGTCTGATCACTCGCAAGGACATCATTCGCCACTGTTATCATGAAGTACTGCGGTTAAAGTTTGAACTGCGAGACTGCAGCGAGAAATAACTTTGTTTCCTTTCTTTTATGTAGATAGATAGAAAAAAGCGTTGATATCGATGGATGAGGTATTATCCTCCCCCTCGCCTTCAACGCTTTTTTCTACGGGAAACGCTCTTTATAAATTCCAAAAAATAAGTATTGTACAACCCTCACAAGTATGCTATTCTTGCCCTTGGAAAGACTTACCTTGTATGAGGAGAATAATACCATGCGAAAAGGCCTTTTAAAAGAAATCCTGAAAGAATATGCCATCCTGACCTTTGCCACTCTGGTTTTAGTGGTCGGTGTATATGTTTTTAAATTCCCTAATAACTTTTCCTTCGGCGGTGTTACTGGTATCGCCGTTGTTTTGGGTAAGCTGGGCGGTCTGACCCCCAGTAGCTATACCTTTATCATCAACATGGCCCTGTTGGTTTTAGGTTTCATTTTCCTGGGCAAAGGCTTCGGTATCAAGACCGTCTACGTCAGCGTTCTTACCTCTGTGGGACTGTCCGTGGCCGAGATTCTCTTCCCTATGTCCGGCCCACTGACCAACGAGCCTGTACTGGAGCTGCTCTTCGGTATTTTCCTTCCTGCATTTAGTTCCGCTATCCTATTTAACGTAGGTGCTTCCAGCGGCGGTACTGACATCGTAGCCATGATCCTGAAGAAGTATACCAGCTTTAACATCGGCACTGCCCTGCTTCTGGTAGATGTAGCCATCGCGGTATCTTCCTTCATCATCTTTGATGCTGCCACCGGCCTCTTCTCCGTCACCGGTCTTATGGCCAAGTCTCTGGTGATCGATGGTGTCATCGAGAATATCAACCTGTGCAAGTATTTCACCATTATCTGTGAGTATCCTGAGCCCATCAAGGATTTCATCATCAACGACCTTCATCGTGGCGCTACTATTTATAAGGCAGAAGGTGCTTATACCCACGCCGAAAAGACGGTGATCCTGACCGCCATGAAGCGCAGCCAGGCTGTGCAGCTGCGTAACTTCGTAAGACAGACTGAGCCTACGGCTTTTATTACCATTACCAATAGTAGTGAGATCATCGGTAAGGGATTTAGAGGATTCAACTAGGATCCGCTTGTAAAAAATAAAGTACAATTACGAGGATCGGATCTATATTTCCCGACAGACACGCTCTCGCTCCGTGCGCAGCGTAGCGGTACATAAGCCTCTCAGCCCTGTGATACAGGTCTGCTCGGCAAGTACCGACGGTGCGCAAGGGTCTGGCTGGGAATATAGATCCGATCCTCTTCTTTTCTATCGATTATTTTTACTTGCGGATGCAGTCTCATCCCATGAGATGCCAGAGCGATCCATTATTCTGTACGATAAATGGACCGCTCTACTTCGAACCCTTCGGGGAAGCGCTTGCGCAGTTTATCGATATTGGCCTGAAGGATATCTTCCAAATCGTAACCCAGTACAGTAGCCACCTCAGCCAGATACCAGGCAATATCACCCAGTTCTTCAGCCAGATGGGCTTTGTCCAGATCATGTCCCTGGGCCAGGTGCTTTTTGACGATATCGATGGCTTCGCCGGACTCGCCACAGAGGCCCATGACACCGTTGATCAGGATATCACGTTCGCTTAGTTCTTTATTTAGGGTAGTCATTGCCAGTTTTTGATATTCGTTGATGGTCATGTTACCTTTCCTCGTTTCACTCTCTTTCCTGTTTTGATCCCCCTCGTGTACAAGAGACCTGTGTGTATATCGCACTTCACCACTATTTCGGATAGACCAGATCAAAATTCAGTCCGCTGTGCTCCCAGGCATCCTTTACCTGCTGTAATGTGGTCTCATCGTAATCCTGATAAATGTCCATACTTTTCACCACATAATACGGCGGTAGCGTCTCGATGGTCTCTGTGTGATATATTACCACAACGGCACCGGTATGCAGTCCCAGATTGTCTATATTTATCTCACTATATTCTGTGACAAATTCCAAACACGCCCACTTTGTTTCTTCTCCCTCTGTCTCAAGGAACATCCATTCTCCGTGCTCTGTCTGCGCAAGAATCCCCTTGATCCCATCATCTTTAGGCTTTTGACAGCCTGTGAGTAACAGGATCCATAGCATCGTCAGCATTCCGACCATCATTCTCTTCTTCATAGGCATCCTCCTCTCCGACAAAATCATCTTCTCTGTTTTTAGTGTAACATGGGATTCGTGTCTTCGTCAAATTACAATTCTGTTATTTTTCACATTGCCTTTCTTCCTCAAACCAACTACAATAGAAGCATATTTACGAAAGGACTCCTTCCCATGAATGTCCAAGGTCTCCAAAAACTGACTCTTTTAGACTATCCCGACCATATGGCCTGCACCATCTTCACCGGAGGCTGCAATTTCCGTTGCCCATTTTGCCACAACGGTGATCTGGTACTGTATTCCAGTGTGAATCAGGGCATAGCTCCTGGCATCTCTCATAATGAGCTTTTCTCCTTTTTGGAAAAACGTCAAGGCATCCTGGATGGTGTGTGCATCACCGGCGGAGAGCCTCTGCTGCAGCCTGACCTGGAGGAGATGATCCGTCAGATCCGTGACCTGGGCTTTTTAGTCAAGCTGGACACCAACGGAAGCTTCCCCCAGAAGCTTTCTCATCTGCTGGAGCAGGGCCTCATCGACTATGTAGCCATGGATATCAAAAACTGTAAGGAGCGCTATCGTGAAACGGCAGGTCTGCCTGCCTCCTATGATCTGACTCCCATCGAGGACAGTGTAAAGCTATTGATGGGCGGAAATGTCCCCTATGAATTTCGGACTACCATCGTCCGCGAATACCACAGACCACAAGATGTTGTGTCTATGGCTCAGTGGATCGCAGGGGCCCGTCGGTACTATTTACAGGGTTTTGTTCAGTCCGAAAATGTAATTAAACGGGGCCTTCATGGACTGGATACGGTCGAAATGGACGCACTTGTGCCCTTGATTTCACCTTATGTCCCCTCCGTTCAGGTTCGCGGACTATAACTATATCTTGTGGTCATAAAACAATTTTTGAATATTTTACAACTATATATTGACTCCCCCTATATTCCGTGATATGATGGTTCATACACGGCCCATGGGCCGTAGATGATGAAAAAACACCTATGAGAGAGCGTGTTTTTCCATATATTGTAACCACGAGGATCTGCCACACCAGCGGTCCTTTTATCGTCTGTAGCTGGCGTCCGCCGCCTCAGACATTGTTTTATAGGGGGGAGTTTTTTTATGTATCAGGTAATGAAACGTGACGGTCATATCAGCGATTTTAACATTTCCAAGATCAGCGCTGCTTTGACCAAGGCATTTGAAGCCCAGAACAAGGCCTATCATCCCAGCGTTATCGATCTGCTGGCTCTGAAGGTTACTGCCGATTTCGAGCCCAAGGTAAAGGACGGCATCATTCAGGTAGAGGATATCCAGGACAGCGCCGAGTCTGTGCTGATCCAGGCCGGTTACACTGATGTAGCCAAGGCATACATTCTGTACCGCAGACAGCGTGAAAAGGTGCGTAACGCCCGTTCTACTCTGCTGAACTACAAGGATCTGGTAGACAACTACGTTAAGGTCAATGACTGGCGTGTAAAGGAAAACTCCACCGTTACCTACTCTGTAGGCGGTCTGATCCTGAGCAACAGCGGTGCCATCACTGCCAACTACTGGCTGTCGGAGATCTACGATGACGAGATCGCCGATGCCCACAGAAATGCTGACATCCACATTCATGACCTGTCCATGCTGACCGGTTACTGTGCCGGTTGGTCCTTAAAGCAGCTGAT
>JAFYLG010000089.1 GCA_017537225.1 Lachnospiraceae bacterium | reverse complement strand
GATATTCTGGACATCTGCAAAGAGACCGGATGCGAGCTGAAAAATCTGCCGGGTATGTATCAGTTTGTGGATGGTACCATCAAGGCCAATGCCATGAAAGAGGTGGCCATCGAAGACCTGTTGGGCCGTGAGCCTGTCCAGGTAGAGATGGATGAGATCTACGACTTTATCTCCGGAAAAGTGATCCTGGTCACCGGTGGCGGTGGCTCTATCGGCAGTGAGCTGTGTCGACAGATCGCAGCCCATCATCCCAGACAGCTGGTGATCTTTGATATCTATGAAAATAATGCCCATGCCATCCAACTGGAGCTGCAGGATAAGCATCCCGATCTGGATCTGCATGTGCTGATCGGTTCTGTCCGTGACAGTCGCCGTATCAATCAGGTGTTTGCCAAATATCGTCCCGACGTGGTGTACCACGCCGCGGCTCACAAGCATGTGCCTCTGATGGAGACCAGTCCCTGTGAGACCATCAAAAATAATGCCATCGGCACCTACAAGACGGCTTACGCCGCCATGAAAAATGGCTGCCAGCGCTTTGTGCTGATCTCCACGGATAAGGCGGTGAATCCTACCAATATTATGGGGGCTTCCAAGCGTATCTGTGAAATGGTGATCCAGTTCTTTGACCGCAAGATCCGCGAGGGCAGAGCTCACGAGATCCTGCCCCTCCATGTCCACACCGAGGATGGCGATGGCAGTATGCGTGGGATGACCGGCCATGTCGTGCAGCCTGTGACTGAATATGTGGCCGTGCGTTTTGGCAATGTATTAGGCAGCAACGGCTCTGTGGTGCCTCGCTTTAAAGAGCAGATCGCCAAGGGTGGTCCGGTGACTGTGACCCATCCCGACATCATCCGCTACTTTATGACTATCCCCGAGGCAGCATCTCTGGTGCTGCAGGCCGGTACCTACGCTCAGGGAGGCGAGATCTTTGTACTGGATATGGGAGAGCCGGTAAAGATCGACACCCTGGCCCGCAACCTGATCAAGCTGTCCGGTCTGCGCCCGGATGTGGATATCCCGGTCCAGTATACCGGTCTGCGTCCCGGTGAAAAGATGTACGAAGAGAAGCTGATGGATGAGGAAGGACTGCGAACCACTTCTAACCAACTGATTCACATCGGTCAGCCCATCCCCTTTGAGGTGGATGACTTTATGAGCCAACTGCAGCAGCTGATGGAAGTGGCCTATGATGGCTGTGAGGAAGAAGTCCGCAGTCTGGTGGCTCAGATGGTCCCTACCTACAGTTGTGAAGTACACAAGTAAGAGAATAAAGACGAAACAAGGAGGTGGCTTGGATGCCATTTCATAACGAGAGAAAGCCCTTTGCCAAGAAAGTCTGGCTGTCTTCTCCCACCATGCACGGAGAAGAGCTGGAATACGTAAAACAGGCCTACGAGACTAACTGGATGTCCACCGTAGGAGAAAATATCAATGTGCTGGAGCGTACGGTAGCTGACAAAGTAGGAGTCAGCTATGGTGTGGCCCTGGCATCAGGAACCTCTGCTCTCCACCTGGCCATCAAGCTGGCCGGTGTAAAACCGGGCGATACGGTATTTTGTACCGATATGACTTTTGCCGCCACGGTGAATCCTGTGGTCTACGAAGGCGGTATCCCTGTCTTTATCGATGAAGAATATGACACCTGGAACATGGATCCGGTGGCATTGGAGAGAGCCTTTGCCCTCTATCCGGAGACCAAGGTCATCGTGCTGGTGCATCTCTACGGCACTCCCGCTCAGATGGATGAGATCCGTGCCATCGCCGATCGTCATGGCGCTGTCATCATCGAAGACGCAGCTGAGTCCCTGGGAGCTACCTATCAGGGACAGCAGACCGGTTCTTTAGGCACCTACAACTGCATCTCCTTTAATGGAAATAAGATCATCACCGGCAGCAGCGGTGGCATGCTGTTGACCGATGACAAAGAAGCTGCTGATCGTGTGCGCAAATGGTCCACCCAGAGCCGTGACCAGGCTCCCTGGTACCAGCACACAGAGCTGGGCTACAACTATCGCATGAGCAATGTGATCGCCGGTATCGTCCGGGGACAGATGCATCATCTGGAAGAGCATATCGCTCAGAAAAAGGCCATCTACGAAAGATATCAGGAAGGTCTGAAGGATCTGCCTGTGACCATGAATCCTTATGACACCCAGCGCAGTGAGCCTAACTACTGGCTGTCCTGTCTGCTGCTGGATGAGAAGGCCATGTGCTCTCAGGTGAGAACTGACAGCACCACCAGCTACACCAGTGAGCCTGGTAAATCCTGTCCTGATGAGATCCTGGATGCACTGACCAGATACAATGCGGAAGGCCGTCCCATCTGGAAGCCGATGCATCTGCAGCCTATCTACAGTCAGTATCCCTTTGTGACCAAAGAGGGTCATGAGATCAGTGTAGGCGAAGATATCTTCCGCAGAGGACTGTGCCTACCCAGTGATAACAAGATGACGGTAGAAGAGCAGGAGACTATCATCCAGATCATCCGAGAGTGTTTTGAGTAATTACATATACGGTGAGAATTATGAGAACATTGAATTTGCTATTAAAGCGAGTTTTTGACATTTTTGTCAGTACGATCGGAATTGTGATTGCGATTCCCGTATTTGTTGTAGTTCCAATCGCAATTAAACTTACATCAAAAGGTCCTGTTATCTTCAAGCAGCCAAGAGTTGGTAAAGACGGAAAGATGTTTGTCATGTATAAATTCCGATCTATGATGCTGGAGCAATACGATGCGAACGGTGTGGAAATCATGTCTGAAGATCGCATTACAAAGGTCGGAAAGATTATTAGAAAAACAAGTCTCGACGAGTTGCCACAGCTGTTTAATGTATTGAATGGCACCATGTCCGTGATAGGTCCTCGACCTATGCTGGATTATCAGGCCCCCAGATGTATAGGTGAAGAGAAGCTTCGTTTTGAGATGCGCCCGGGTTTGACGGGATTAGCGCAGATCAAAGGACGCAACAATATTTGGTGGGAAGAACGAATCCAATACGATATAGAATATGTCAAGACGTTTACCTTTTGGTTGGATATGGTGATTCTTTTCAAGACAGTTCTCCTTGTGTTTAAAAAGCAGGGAACGGAAGTAAAGCCAGAATATCGTGGAGTAAGTCGCTTTTCAAAATTTTATGTACCAGAAGAAAACGCAGAAACAGTTACATATATGGATGTGGCTAACTGATAGAGCGAAAGAAGGAGATGTATATGAAAGCACTCGTTGTAGCCGGTGGAATTTCGCAGGCAGCACTTGTTCAAGAATTAAAATCTCGTGGGATCTATACCATACTTGCTGACAGAAATCCCAAAGCAGTGGCTGTACCTTACGCAGACGCATTTTATCCGGTATCTACATTAGATGAAGAGGGGATTTATCAGCTGGCTTTAAAAGAAAAGGTGGATATGGTTCTAACTGCTTGCGCGGATCAGGTGTTGTTGATTACTGCAAAAGTATCAGAACGTCT
>JAFYLG010000088.1 GCA_017537225.1 Lachnospiraceae bacterium | reverse complement strand
AGCAGTATGAGCAACTGGATGGCTTTTATCCGAACCCTAAGGGAGTCACGGTGTCACGGATCCTGTCCATGCAAAAACTGGAGGGTGTGTACTCGCCCTTTACTCTGGAAGCAAACTATAACAGGGAAATGCCGGATATCAGCATCCCAGTGGCTATTTGCCACGAGTTGTCCCACCTGCGAGGATATATGAGAGAAGATGAGGCTAATTTTATTGCCTATCTGGCCTGTTTGGAGTCGGGAGATCCTCAGTTCGTATATAGTGCGTCTGTGTTAGCGTTTATTCATAGTGCCAATGCGTTATATCGAGACGGAGCAATAGAGGATTACAGCAGAATTTATTATATGTTGTGTGAGTCGGTTCGAAAAGATATGTCGGCTGACAGCGCATTTTGGAAACAATTTGACGGCAAAGTAGCAGAGGTATCCAACAAGGTCAATGACACTTACCTAAAGGTCAACAAGCAGGAGGACGGTGTCAAAAGCTATGGTCGCATGGTAGATCTGCTTCTGGCACAGCACCGGGAAAGGAGACAGTGATGGCAAAAAAGAAGATGTTTTTCTTATATAATCCTCATGCGGGCAAATCACAGATCAAGTCGAAATTAGCAGACATTATCAATGTATTTATGCGCGCAGATTATGAGATCCAGGTCTATGCGACCCAGAAACCAGAGGAGGCTATCGACGCAGTACGCCAATATGCTGGGGGGGTAGACTGCCTGGTAGTCAGCGGAGGAGACGGCACACTGAATGAGGCTATCTGTGGTCTGATGCAGCTGCCCAGGGAGCAGCGTCCGGTGGTGGGCTATCTGCCTGCCGGTACGACCAATGACTTTGCTTATACTCATCGTCTGTCCAAGGATATGGTGGCGGCAGCGGAGACTGTAGTCAATGGTGTCCGCGAAGTAGTGGATCTGGGATTGTTTGAAGATCGTTATTTTACTTATGTGGCAGGTTTTGGTGCTTTTACCGATGTACCTTACAAGACACCTCAGGAGATGAAAGCCATCCTGGGACATCCGGCATATCTGTTGGAAGGTATGCTGAGTTTGGGCGATCTGCGTCCTCATACCCTGCGGATCGAACTGGAAAATGATACTCTGGAAGGTGAGTTTTTGCTGGGGTTGATCAGTAACTCCGAGCGTGTGGCTGGATTTAAAGGTCTTCATGGCAAGGATGTGTCCATCAATGATGGATTGCTGGAGGTGCTTTTGATCCGCAATCCAAAAAATCCCGCTGATCTGTCTCAGACATTGACGGGGCTGTTGCAGCCGGACTCTCAGTCTCCCATGGTATATCGTGCCAAGACCCGACGCATTCGTTTGATCAGTGAAGCGGCGCTGGATTGGGTTCTGGATGGAGAATTTGGCGGTCGCAAGTCAGAAGTTACCATCGAAGCAGTGCCGAGTGCTGTCGAAATCTTGAAAAATTTATAAAAAAATTTAGAAATACCCCTTTACAAACTGGACACGCATGCGTATAATGTAAATTTGACGGATTGTGTCTCTCATGTTAGGCCATATCGTTCTGACCAAAAGAAAGGGAGCTATACTGGTGGAGAAAGAAAAGTTTTTAGAGAATTTACAAAAGCTGGTTGTACTGGGCAAGAGCAAAAAGTCCACATTGGACATGAATGACATCAACGATGTATTTGGCAGTGCAAACCTGACCCCGGAAGACACGGATAACGTGGTTCAGTACCTGGAGGGCCAGGGCATTGATGTTCTTCGTGTGATGGATGATGATTTTACTCTGGATGAGGCAGTACTGCTGGATCTGGATGGAGAGGATTTCCCGGGCGGCGAAGAAGAGGAAGATATAGATCTGGATGCGATCGGCCTTCTGGAAGGTATCGGTACAGAAGATCCGGTTCGTATGTACTTAAAGGAAATCGGCACCGTGCCTCTGTTGACGGCAGAGGAAGAGGTAGAACTGGCAAAGCGTAAGGCTGACGGTGATCAGGAGGCTAAGGAGCGTCTGATCGAGGCAAACCTGCGTCTGGTAGTCAGCATTGCCAAGCGTTATACCGGTCGTGGTATGAGCTTTTTGGATCTGGTACAGGAAGGTAACCTGGGTCTGATCAAGGGTGTTGAGAAGTTTGACTATACCAAGGGTTATAAGCTGAGTACCTATGCTACCTGGTGGATCCGCCAGTCTGTGACTCGTGCTCTGGCTGATCAGGCCCGTACCATTCGTGTGCCTGTACATATGGTTGAGACTATCAACAAGATGTCCAAGATGCAGCGTAAGCTGACTTTGGAACTGGGTTATGAGCCCTCTGTCAAGGAGCTGTCTGAGGCTCTGGAGATGCCTGAGGAGAAGGTTATGGAGATCATGCAGATCGCCCGTGAGCCTGCTTCCCTGGAGACTCCTATCGGTGAGGAGGACGATTCCAACCTGGGCGATTTCGTAGCCGATAACAATGCTGTTACCCCCGAGGGCAATGTAGAGTCCGTGATGCTGCGTGAGCACATCGACGCTCTGCTGGAGGATCTGAAGGAGAGAGAACGCCAGGTTATTGTACTGCGATTTGGTCTGGAGGATGGCCATCCCCGTACTCTGGAAGAGGTAGGTAAGGAGTTCAACGTAACTCGTGAGCGTATTCGTCAGATCGAGGCTAAAGCTCTGCGCAAGCTGCGTAACCCCGTAAGAAGCAAGAGGATCCGCGATTTCCTGCAGTAATATCCGCGAAGCAATGAGCAATGCAAAAATAAAAAAGATGAGTACGACATGCTTGCATGTCAGAACTCATCTTTTTTTCTTTTTATAGTGCGAAGCACGCGAGTCTCGATTTGCGTCAGCAAATTGAGACTTAGCATTGCTCATTGAGACTGATTTGAAATGCGAAGCACGCGAGTCTCGATTTTGCGCGTCGGGAAGAAAAGAATCCAAATTTCGCTATGCATAAAAAATCTGCTTCCAGCGAGGAGAATTTGTAAAAATCCTTGTACTAAAAGTCATATTTTTCAACCAGGCGAAAAATGCACCTAAAAATGGCTTGTTTTAGCATGATTTCATCGAAAAAGTTGTACCTTTTTTGGGAAAATTCTGTATAGCGAGAAAGTTTTTCCTGATAAAAATGGATTTATGAAACGGATAGCACGATCACCTTGCGAGGCGTAGTCTGAGGAGGAATGCTTCTTGCTGTATTGCTGTAGAACACCAGTAGAGTTCTACCACCCAGCGGGCAAGTACTGTTTTGCCCATTTAATGTTTGTATCGTGGTGCTGGGAGCGATATTCAGTCGCAGAGGCTGATCGGGATTTTGGGAAATCAGGTTGCGGTCAAAACGGCTGAGCAGAACTTGCTCTCCGGGGCGCAGGACGGCCACTAAAACTGCCTGATACTGAGGCGGGAAAATCAGTGGCATAGGACGGTTGCCGTCGTAATATATGACGACTCGCATGCCGGAGCGCAGGCGTGTGGAATCTACGACAGTGGTGTCAGGGGATAGGATGACATTGACAGGACCATTATCGGTGGCCAAAGAAATCATCTGATTACTGCAGTCGCTTGACTGGGGGCGAATGTTGAGAATGGTGCCGATGACAGGAATCAAAGACGATATATTGGAAGATAAGGGCATAAAATACCTCATTTCTTTTTTCTATATTATATGGTATACTGACGAGGGTAGATTGTGATATTGATGGGGTATTTGTATCGACCAAAGTGCCGTTGTGATGACCTATCGAGTATAAAGAAAGAAGAATGCTATGAATGTGATCAATTATCAAAAAGAACTGGACAAGATTATTGAGAAGATACAAAAGGAGGGCCGCCGTCCTTCTCTGCTGCTGCACAGCTGTTGTGCGCCCTGCAGCAGTTATTGTATGGAGTATCTGACTCAGTATTTTGATATTACGGTATATTATTACAATCCCAATATTACCGACGAGGAAGAATATCGCCTTCGTGTAGAAGAGCAGCAGCGACTGATCCGGGAGTTTCCCGGTATCAAGTTTGAGGAGGGGCCTTATGATCCAGAGTCCTTCTTTGCCATCGCCAAGGGGTTGGAGATGGTGCCTGAAGGCGGCGAACGTTGCTTCCGCTGCTATGAGCTGCGTCTGAAGCAGGCTGTGGAAGCTGCAAAGCTGGGAGGCTATGACTATGTGACTACTACGTTGACCATCAGCCCTTTGAAGAATTCCAAGAAGCTCAATGAGATCGGGGAGCAGCTGGCTGGTGAGAATTGGCTGCCCAGTGATTTTAAGAAAAAGAATGGTTACAAGCGGTCAGTAGAACTGTCTGTCCAATATGACTTGTACCGCCAAAATTATTGTGGCTGTGTATATTCCAAGAAAGAGGCGGAGAGACGAGAGGCAGCGCAGTAAATAAAGTATCAAGCAGAATGCTGAAGATATCGATATGTCTGCCAAATAAAAATTGTGCCAAAAAGAAAACAGTCTTTTTCTGTCGAAACCTCTTTACAGTCCATCCGAAAAGGGGTAAAATGTAATTAATATGGCATGGTACGGCCATGCGAAAAATAGGAGGATTGATTACAATGAAAGTTTTAGTTATCAACTGCGGAAGCTCTTCCCTGAAGTACCAGCTGATCGACTCCGTTTCTGAAGAAGTACTGGCTAAGGGCCTGTGCGAGAGAATCGGTATTGACGGTCGTCTGACCCATAAGCCCACCGGTAAGGCTGAGGTAGCCATTGAGGCTGCTATGCCGGATCAAAAGGCTGCTGTAAGCCTGGTTCTGGCTCACCTGACCGACGCTGTTTGCGGCGTGATCGCTGATCTGTCTGAGATCGAGGCTGTTGGCCACAGAGTAGTACACGGTGGTGAGAAGTTCGCTAGCTCCGTGATCCTGACTGAGGAAGTGATCGCTGAGATTGAGAAGTGCAACGAGCTGGCTCCTCTGCACAACCCTGCTAATCTGATCGGTATCAATGCCTGCAAGGATCTGATGCCCGGCGTTCCCATGGTAGGTGTATTCGATACCGCTTTCCATCAGACCATGCCTAAGAAGGCTTTCCTGTACGGTCTGCCTTACGAGTACTATGAGAAGTATGCTGTAAGACGTTACGGCTTCCACGGCACCAGTCACAGCTTCGTTTCCAAGAGAGTAGCTGAGATCCTGGGCAAGGATGTTAAGGATCTGAAGACCATCGTTTGCCACCTGGGCAACGGTTCCAGTATCTGTGCTGTAGACGGCGGTATCTCCGTTGACACCAGCATGGGCTTCACTCCTCTGGAGGGTCTGGTAATGGGTACCCGTAGTGGTGACCTGGATCCCGCTGTTCTGGAATACATCGCCGGTAAGGAAGGCCTGGATGTAAAGGGCGTTGTAAACGTACTGAACAAGAAGTCTGGTGTACACGGTATTTCCGGTGTTTCCAGTGACTTCCGTGATCTGGATACCGCTAGCAAGGAAGGCAACGAGAGAGCTACCGCTGCTCTGGATATCTTCGCTTATCGTGTAGCTAAGTACGTAGGTTCCTACGCTGCTGCTATGAACGGCGTTGACGTTATCGCTTTCACCGCTGGTATCGGTGAGAACGACAAGGGCATGCGTGCTAAGATCGTTGAGTACCTGGGCTACCTGGGCATCACTCTGGATGCTGAGGCTAACGACTGCCGTGGTAAGGAGCGCGTGATCAGCACTCCCGATTCCAAGGTGATCGCTATGATCTGCCCTACCAACGAAGAGCTGGCTATCTGCAGAGAGGCTGTTGCTCTGGTTTAAAATTGTAAATGAATGAGAGAGAACCCCATGGGAATTCCTGTGGGGTTCTTTTTTGTCATCAGAAAGAAAAATATTGAAAAAGAAGAGTAGGAATTGTAAAATCGAAATGGTATAGGAAGATAGTTCTCCGTGAGAATGAAATAACGTAAACGAGAAACAAAAAGTGAGGAACAAAATCAATGAATGATTTGATCGCAGGTAACGTCTGCAGTCTGTTGGGCATGGGCGCCGATGTGGCCAGTGCGTCACGCAAGACTGCTAAAGACGTTTTGTGGCTGCAAACCCTGGGACAGGTATTTTTTGGACTGTCGTCCGTGTTTTTAAAAGGATATAGCGCAGCGGTGCAAAGCGGTGTCAGTGTGGTTCGCAATCTGGCTGCCATAGGCGGTGTGAAAAGTAAGTGGGTCGAATGGTTCTTTGTGGGAGCTGCCGCTGGGTTAGGCATTTGGTGTAACAACCGAGGATTGGCAGGCTGGTTTCCTGTGATCGCCAATTTTCAATATTCTCTGGCAGTCTTTCGTTTTCAGGACGATGAAAGATCCCTAAAGAAATCATTTTTAGTGATGGTAGTAATGTTTGCCATGTTCAATCTGGTGATCCAAAACTATGTGGGGATCCTGTCCAATACGGCGGTATTTGTCAGTGTTGTGTTATCTCTGAGCAAAGGGACCAAGTAAAGCAAAGTTCTTTTCGTGTCTGCTACATTTGGAGAGTGGGGAAAGCAACAGGGATTTTCGAGAAATGAGCAAAGGATTCCTAACAAAAACATAGTATAATTCATGGTTAAAGGGTCGTGCTAAAGAGAGGAAACCAACATGAACCATTTGATCATGGGAAATATATTTAGTTTATTGGGAATGGGAGCGGACATGGTCAGTGCATCCCAAAAGAGTGCCAAAGGAGTGCTTTGGATGCAGACGCTGGGACAGGTATTGTACACCGTATCCTGTGTGTTTTTAAAGGGATATAGTGCTGTGGTACAGCATGCTGTCAGTGTGGTGCGCAATCTGGCAGCCATCCGTGGTGTCCAGAGCAAAGTGGTAGAGTGGAGCCTGGTGGGAATTGCGTTTGTCTTAGGCGTGGTGTTTAATAATCTGGGTGTCATCGGATGGCTGCCGGTCATCGCCAATCTGGAATACTCTGTGGCAGTATTCCGTTTTAAAGAGAATGGTACCGCTCTGAAAAAAGCATTATTGCTCACATTGGCATTGTATGCTGCGTTCAATCTGTCCATTCAAAATTATGTGGGTGTGTTGTCCAATGGGGCAGTATTTATGAGTGCCCTGGTATTTTTGATCAAGGATCGGAAAAAAGTACAGGAATCTAAATGATAAGTGGCTTAACACAAAAGGGAGTACTGCGTCGGCAGCACTCCCTGATTTTTTGATGAAAGATATAATAATTGATTTAAAGCTTGTGATCGTACATCTGCGCATGGCGCTTGATGGCATCAAAACTTTCCTGACTGATCACATGCTCCATGCGGCAGGCATCCTCTAGTGCAGTATCTTTACTAACACCCAGGCGCATCAGCCAATTAGACAGCAGGGTATGACGCTCAAACATGGTAGTAGCGATTTCCAGACCGGCCTCGGTCAGGGTGATATGACCGTCACTGTCCACCAGAATGTGGCCGCTCTGACGCAGATTTTTCATGGCAACACTGACACTGGGTTTGGAAAATCCCAGCTCATTGACAATGTCAATAGAGCGGACATAAGGTTTGCTTTGAGACAACATCAGGATGGTCTCCATATAATTTTCAGCAGATTCGTGTATTTTCAAAAGGGATACCTCCTTGATCCTATCATTGAAACCATTCTAGCATAAGAAGATAGGAAATTCAAGTAAGACATGGAAGAAGAAAGCAGATTACAACATTTATATGTGTAATGACTGTGATTTACAAATTATTACAATGATCCAAAAATATAAAAAGTAATTCATAAAAATTTTATATATTTTGCACAAAAAGAAAAGGAAGGCACATTGACACAAGAAGTAAATTATGTTATTGTATAAACAGAGATTGACAAAAACAAAGCAACTATACAAATGTAAATACTTGTAGTTTTCAGACTTGCCTTGTAGACAGTAAGATGACAGAGTGACCGGACACATGCCTTGCAACAGAAACCATGAAAAAGGTTTTGTTATATAATCTAAGGAGGTATCTTATGGAGCACTGGATATGGATCGCATTGATGTTGGCGGTAGCAGCACTGGGGTATGCGGGATATAAAATCGCCGTGGTATCCAAAGCCAATGCGGGTAATGATCGGATGCAGGAGATCGCTCAGGCTATTAGTGAGGGCGCGAGAGCATTCCTGTTTGCGGAGTACCGGATCCTGGTAGTCTTTGTCATTGTATTGTTTGTGGCGATTGGTTTTGGAATTGGATGGATCTCTGCCCTTTGCTTCTTATTGGGTGCAGGTTTTTCTGTTACGGCCGGTTATGTTGGTATGAATGTGGCCACAAAGGCTAATGTTCGTACTGCTCAGGCGGCCAAAGAAGGCGGCATGAATCGAGCATTACATATCGCTTTTTCCGGCGGCTCCGTTATGGGTATGGGTGTTGTTGGCCTGGGCTTGTTGGGCTGTGGTCTCATTTATATGATCACCAGAGACGTAGGTGTTTTGTCCGGATTTTCTTTGGGTGCATCCTCCATTGCCCTGTTTGCTCGTGTGGGTGGCGGTATTTATACCAAGGCTGCGGATGTGGGCGCAGACCTGGTAGGTAAAGTAGAGGCAGGTATCCCTGAGGACGATCCCCGTAACCCTGCTGTTATCGCCGACAATGTAGGTGATAATGTAGGTGACGTGGCTGGTATGGGTGCCGATTTGTTTGAGTCTTATGTAGGTGCGCTGGTATCGGCTCTGACCTTGGGTGTGGTTGCCTTTGGTGTGGATGGCGCGGTATTTCCGCTGCTGTTAGCTGCCGGCGGTATTTTGGCATCCATCATCGGTTGCTTCTTTGTCCGTGGTAAGGATGGTGCTAATCCTCATACGGCATTGAAGATGGGTTCCTATGTATCTTCTGTTCTGGTAGTGATCCTGTCTCTGGTTCTGGGCAAGGTATTCTTTGGTGGATTCTCTCAGGCCGTTGCCATCATTGCCGGTTTGATCGTAGGTCTGTTGATCGGTATTATCACAGAAGTATATACTTCCGGTGACTATAAGTCTGTAAAAAAGATCGCCGACCAGTCGGAGACTGGTTCCGCTACTACCATTATTTCCGGTATCGCGGTAGGTATGAGATCTACGGGTATTCCTGTTCTGCTGATCTGTGTGGGTATTTTTGTGGCTTACAATGTGTGTGGCGGTGGCGTGACCGGTCTGTATGGCATTGCGCTGGCAGCAGTAGGTATGTTGTCTACCACTGGCATCACTGTAGCGGTAGATGCCTATGGTCCCATTGCGGATAATGCAGGTGGTATTGCAGAGATGGCCGGTTTGGATCCTGCGGTTCGCGAGATCACAGATAAGCTGGATGCGGTAGGTAATACCACAGCAGCCATGGGCAAGGGATTCGCCATTGGCTCTGCGGCATTGACGGCACTGGCGTTGTTTATGTCTTATGCTCAGGAAGTAAACCTGCAGAATATCGACATTTTGCGTCCTAAGGTTACCATTGGTCTGCTGATCGGCGGTATGCTTCCTTTCCTGTTCTCCGCCATGACCATGGAGTCGGTTTCTCGTGCGGCTAACAGTATGATCGCGGAGGTACGCCGACAGTTCCGCACCATCCCTGGCCTGATGGAAGGATTGGCAAAGCCTGACTATAAGTCTTGCGTATCCATCTCCACTACGGCAGCGTTGAAAGAAATGATGCTTCCCGGATTGCTGGCAGTAGTAGCTCCTTTGGCAGTGGGTATCGTATTAGGTTCCGATGCGTTGGGCGGTATGCTGGCCGGATCTTTGGTGACCGGCGTGTTGTTGGCAATCTTTATGTCCACTTCTGGTGGTGCCTGGGACAATGCCAAGAAATATATCGAAGAGGGTCATCACGGCGGCAAGGGACACGATGCTCATAAGGCAGCAGTCGTAGGTGATACTGTAGGCGATCCCTTCAAGGATACCTCTGGTCCTTCTATCAATATTTTGATCAAGCTGATGACAGTAGTGGCATTGGTATTTGCTTCTCTGTTTGGAACTGGTCTGATTTGATGAGAGAGACATTGAAAAGAAATAATCCCTATAAGATAAGATAGAGAAAAGACAGGACTTCCATAGGAGGTACCTGTCTTTTTGTGTGAGAATCAGAAGGTGTTTGGTAAGGGTAGGTCACGGTTCAGTAGCAGGAGGTGTGATCACCGTGCCACCGCCGTTTACATTTCCTATGCAGGTAGAACAGGAGGTTTCTGGTGGACAGGGATGTTTGCCGGGATCATCGCAGGAAGGGATCCCCAGATTCAGCGGTTTGATGGCCAGATTCAACAAATCGCCAGTGACAAAACGCATGCAGTCGGTTTCATCTGCAGGTACCAGACTCCCCTTGGGGGTTAGTATCTTGCCTTCAGTAGCCACACGATAACCGGCAAAGTAGAGACTCTGCAGGATCAGGGTCAGACCTACGGTGATCTCGGATTCTTCCAGATCCAGATTTAATAGTTTAGGCAGAGCGTAGAGATTCAGGCCCTGCTGAATATTATTGTTGGTATCGAAAAATCCTAATATATTGAGAATGGGAGTGGGATCGGCGGTACCTGTGCCAGGGGTGTAGGCCACACCGTAAGGGGCAAAGATTTCCAGTGTCACAGAGGTGGGATTCATATCTTCGTCATATGTGTCAGCGGTTTCGTTGGCAGGCAGGAAAAGTGCTTCCGGATAAATGGTATCCAGCAGACGGCCGGCATCATCATAGAGTGCCAACGCCAGCTGCACCGTCAGGCCGGACAACGTCACAGCATAGCAATTGGGACGGCCAGTGATGGCCTCTACGGAGACGGTGCCTGGATCGGTTCCATAAGTAAAGGTGATGTCAAGGACATAGAGTGTTCCGCAAGTGGCAGTGGGATAGGTGGTAAGCAGATCCACGCCTACCGGAAACGTGGCACAGAGATTGATGCCGATCTCATCATAGATCAGAGGGGCCAGCAGGCTTAATACCTCGGGAGAACCACATTGAGGGGTGACACAGACATCGGTGCATCCCTGCCGTAATTTTTGTACGGTGTTGCTGACGATACGGTTGTGGCAACCGCAACGTCCGGATTTCATTTTACTCATAGATAGATAACCTTTCTTGGTACGGTTACTATAGTATATGTACTAGGCTGAGGGAAGGAACCATATATTAGGCAAAAAAGGCGGGTGTGTTATGGGGAGTGTATATCGCACAGCAGAGGGGAATCTGGTGCTGTATGATCAGGACAATAAAATTTATGTGAGGACACTGATTCGAGAAGGAATAGGTCGGGCCACAGTGCTGGCGTCGGATTATCGGTCTGATTTCACCGATGTATTGTATCGGGGAACAGTGTTTTATGCGTATAAAACGTTGGATGGGGATATTTTGATCCGCAATATCACGGAAAATGGTGTTTGGTATCGCCTGGGGGAAGCAGGTGGTCCGGAGGGACATCATCCCAAACTGGCGGTAATGGATGGAATCCTGTTTTTGTGGTATATGGTACAAAATCCAGTGGATGGTCTTTGGGGGCTGCGTTGCCAGATCCCAGAGGTGACAGAAGAAAAGAAGTCGATGCTGCAGCAATGGAAAGAGAAGATGGTCATGGATGCTAAAACCATGGGGACAGAGATGACGTGCCCTCGGGTGATGCCCTGTGAGGAAGGGATGCTGGTCATGGAAGATCATGAGCGGAGGTTTTGGTGGGGACCTAAAGAGGGATGGATCCCCATATCCAGAGAACGAAGTGAGGTGGAAAAGCAGGAGAAAACAGAACATTGTGAAAGAGAGCAACAGATAAAAGAACAGTATGAAAGAAAACTGGCACAGAACGCTCTTTTGATCGAAAGTATCAAACAGCAGTATGAAGAACTGATGCAGGTGGCTCAAACTTATCGCGAGGAAGCGATCAAATGGCGAAGTAAGTTTCTTTGAAATTTTTTCGAAAGAGTGGACCTGTGGCGTGAGCGAGAGAGAAAGTGTGCTTCTTATCTTGCGTCAAAACCAGACTCGTGGTATACTGAAAACAATAATGTGGCAGAAGTATCTGCCGAGTATGACATGTACGACAGGAGAAAAACCGTGGAAGAACGTATTTTGAACGCATTGAATAATCATAAAAAAGGATACAATTGCAGCCAGTCTGTAGCCTGTGCTTTCTGCGATCTGGTAGGAGTAGAGGAAGATATGATGTTTCGCATGATGGAAGCCTATGGTCTGGGCATGGGTACCATGCAGGGTACTTGCGGTGCACTGTCTGGTGCCATTGCTGTGCTGGGTATGAAAAACAGCACCGGCTGTGAGAAGATCGGCTCCAAGAAGGACAGCTATGCCAAGGCAAAGGTGATGATGGAAAAGTTTGCTGAGAAGAATTCTTCTGTTATTTGTAAGGAGCTGAAGGGACTGACGGGCGGACCGGTACTGCGCACCTGTGATGGCTGCATCGAGGATGCGGCTCGTCTGGTGGCAGAGTATCTGACTGCTCAGAACTAAGAAGATAAGAAGAGCCTGCAAGGTTTTGCAGGTTCTTTTTTTGGTTGCACGGAGAGTGTTCTGCAAGCTTTGTTTTGTTACGGTTACTATGGTTTTGTCATATCTTAATGTATAGTGGAGATACTATCATTTACGCACCAAAAATCCTAGTAAAAAACTGTGATTTTCTTGTGAGGATACCTTGACAATTGGAGGTGGTCGTGATATCCTAGACAAGGAATTCCTAGTAAAAATATAGGATTTTAAGGAGAAGACCTATGAGACTTTCAACCAAGGGACGTTATGGACTGAAAGCCATCATCGATCTGGCCATTCACAGCAATGAGGCACCGGTGTCGATCCACAGTATCTCAGTACGCCAGGAGATCTCCGAGCGCTACTTAGAGCAGATCATCGCCAAGTTAAAAAAGGCGGATCTGGTGGTGTCGGTACGAGGCGTCAGCGGAGGATACCAGCTGGCCAAGCCTGCAGAGGAGATCTCGGTAGGCGATGTGCTGTATGCTCTGGAGGGTGATCTCAATCCAGTGGACTGCAAGATGTTGACCGGCGATGAAGGCTGCAAGAATTCCGACAGCTGCCTGACCAAGTATGTGTGGCAGCAAATTCATGAAAGCATCCAAAATACAGTGAACCACATTTATCTGGGAGAACTGATCAATAGACAGCAAGGATGCGGGAAAGGATGAAACCATGAGCAACAAGTTGATTTATTTGGATAATGCGGCTACTACCCGTGTACGCGAAGAAGTAGTAGCAGCTATGATCCCTTATTATACACAGGAGTACGGCAATGCTTCCACCGTTTACAGCTTTGCTCAGGGAGCTAAGCAGGCGCTGGATCACAGCCGTGACATTATGGCCGGGATCCTGGGCTGTAAGAGCAACGAGATCTATTTTACCGGATGTGGCAGTGAGTCTGATAACTGGGCGCTGAAAGCCACTGCTGAGGCTTATAAGGCCAAGGGTAACCATATCATCACTACTAAGATCGAGCATCACGCCATCCTGCACACCTGTGAGTGGCTGGAGAAGAATGGCGTAGAGGTGACTTATCTGGATGTGGATGAGTTTGGTCTGGTGGATCTGCAGCAGCTAGAGGCAGCCATCCGTCCTACCACCATCCTGATCTCCATTATGTTTGCTAACAATGAGATCGGTACCATCGAGCCTATCAAGGAGATTGGTGCTATCGCCAAGAAGCATGGTGTACTGTTCCATACCGATGCGGTACAGGCTTTCTGCCAGGTGCCCATCAACGTAGATGAGCTGAACATTGACATGCTCAGCGCCAGTGCTCACAAGCTCAATGGCCCTAAGGGTGTAGGTCTGATGTACATCCGTAAGGGTGTAAAGATCCGTTCCTTTATGCACGGTGGAGCTCAGGAGCGTAAGCGTCGTGCCGGCACCGAGAATATCCCCGGCATTGTAGGTTTTGGTAAGGCTGCCGAGATCGCTGCAGCTACCATGGCAGAGCGCACTGCCAAAGAGCAGGAACTGAGAGATTATCTGATGGAGCGTGTTCTGTCTGAGATCCCCTATAGCCGTCTCAATGGTCATCGCACCAAGAGACTGCCCGGCAATGCGAATTTCAGCTTCCAGTTTATCGAGGGTGAGTCCCTGTTGATCATGCTGGATATGGCCGGTATCTGTGGTTCCAGCGGTTCTGCATGTACTTCCGGTTCTCTGGATCCTTCTCATGTACTGCTGGCCATCGGCCTGCCTCATGAGATCGCCCACGGTTCTCTGCGTCTGTCTCTGAGCCATGAGACCACCAAGGAAGATATCGATTACACCGTAGATCGTTTGAAGGAGATCGTTGCCAAGCTGCGCGACATGTCTCCGTTGTACGAGGATTTTATCAAGGGCGGCAAAGGTCGCAAGGGAGGAATGTAAGATGTACAGTGAGAAAGTAATGGACCATTTCCAGAATCCCCGCAATGTGGGTGAGATCGAAAATGCCAGCGGTATGGGTACCGTAGGCAATGCCAAGTGTGGCGATATCATGCGTATCTATCTGGATATCGATGAGAACCAGATCATCCGCGATGTTAAGTTTAAGACCTTTGGCTGCGGTGCTGCCGTAGCTACCAGCAGCATGGCCACCGAGCTGGTTATGGGCAAGACCGTACAGGAAGCCATGACCGTTACCAACAAGGCCGTAGCTGAGGCTTTGGACGGACTGCCTCCCGTAAAGATGCACTGCTCCCTGCTGGCTGAGGAAGCCATCCACGCTGCTCTGTGGGACTACGCTACCAAGAACAACCTGACCATTGAGGGTCTGGAGAAGCCTAAGAGCGATATTGGTGAAGAAGAGGAAGAAGAGGATTACTAAGATTTTTTCATAAAAAATATCCCTGTGAGATCCGCAAGGCATCTTACAGGGATTTTCTTATCTATTTCTTAAAATGCATAATGACTGAGCTCATCCATAGAGCCAAAGATATGGCGGATACTGCCATCGATCATGGGATTATTGCATCCGGCAGTGGCTGTGCGGATGTCGGTCTTAAAACCATAGCAGGCCTTGCCGCTGGCATAGGCCAGACCCAGAGCCACGGCGGCACCTTCGTCAGGTACACGGCCATCCAGCACATACAGGAACACATCGTTAGCACGGATGTTATCAAAGTCGGTAGTGAAGATTAGGCGGCTGACTTCGGCAGGAGTCATAGTTTTTAACAGTTCGCTCATGCGAAAGCCGGAGCGCTGGGGCAGGAATACAGTATGGCCCAGGCTCTCCAGATGATCGGCCAGCATTTCATTAAATTGCAGCTCGGCTTGGCTAAACATGGGGCCGGCGACATAGATTTTAGCCATATTGGCTCCTTTCTTAGAAGTGGTGCCAGCTTACCATGTGCTCCATAGGCTCTCTTTCAAAATGCTTAGGGGCGGGCTCCACATCGGCAGCAGGATAGCCTAAAGGCAGCAGGGCTACGATCTCCAGATTTTCAGGTACCTGGTAGGCTTCTCTGGCGGCCTCGGGATTGAAGGCAGCTACCCAGGTGGTACCAAGACCTAAAGAAGTGGCGGCCAGCATCATGTGAGTGGTGGCGATAGAAGCATCTACTTCGCCCATT
>JAFYLG010000087.1 GCA_017537225.1 Lachnospiraceae bacterium | reverse complement strand
ATTGCTGCCACCGGCGGTCTGGTGATCGCCATGCTGGACTGGCGAATTTTGATCGTATGCTTCTTGGGATTTGTATTGCCCATCGCCATCACCCGCTATGTGTCTTTGGGATCTTTGATCGCTGAGGCATTGGTGCTGATCACCTGGATCCTGTTTGGACGTCAGCTGATGCCTGCGCTGGCAGAAGGTTACTTTATGGAAGCAACGGTGATCGTATTTTTGATCGCAGCTCTGGCTTATTGGCGTCATCGCGCTAATATCGGTCGTTTGATCAAGGGCTGTGAGAATAAGATCAGTTTCCGTAAAAAGAAGGAGAACTAACTATGGCCAAAGTAAGTGTATTAGGCGCCGGATCCTTTGGTGTTTCTTTGGCAGTGTTGCTGCACAAAAATGGCCATGATGTGATCCTGCGTTCTTCCACCGAAGAGAAGGCAGAAAAGTTAAGGAAAGGCCGCTGTATCCCTACGCTGGCAGATGTGGTGCTGGCTCCGGAGATTCGCATCACCGGGGATTTGAAAGAAGCCTGTGAGGGGCAGGACCTGATCGTCTTAGCAGCCGCTTCGGTGTATATTCGTCCCCTGGCCCAGGCCATGGCTCCTTATATCAAAGAAGGACAGATCCTGGTCAATGTGGCCAAAGGTATTGAAGAGTCTACTTTAAAGACTCTCAGTGAGCAGATCGAAGAGGAGATCCCTCAGGCAGAGGTGGCCGTATTGTCTGGTCCCAGTCACGCCGAAGAAGTAGGTCGTGGGATCCCTACCACCTGTGTTACGGCTGCCCGCAAACGCAAGGTGGCAGAGACCGTTCAGTCTGTTTTTATGAATGAAAACTTCCGCGTGTATACCAATCCCGATATCGTAGGAGTGGAGATCGGCGGAGCTTTGAAGAATGTAATTGCTCTGGCTGCCGGTATTGCAGATGGTCTGGGCTATGGCGACAATACCAAGGCTGCCTTGATTACTCGCGGTATGGCGGAGATCACTCGTCTGGCCCTGGCTATGGGAGCCAAACAGGAGACTTTATACGGTCTGGCCGGTATCGGCGATCTGGTAGTAACTTGTGCCAGTATGCACAGCCGTAACCGACGTGCCGGCATCCTGATCGGTCAGGGATATACTCCTGAGGAGGCCATGAAGGAAGTCAAGATGGTGGTGGAAGGTGTATATTCTGCCAAGGCCGGGCTGGCTCTGGCTAAAAAATATTATATCACCATGCCTATCATCGAGCAGGTCAATGCCGTGTTGTTTGACGGAGCTTCCCCTGCAGAGTGTCTGCAGGAACTGATGGTGAGGGATAAACGATCCGAAAATAATAGTCTTGCTTGGTAAGTAGGACTATGAAAAGGCTTATATATTTCTGTGGCGGACATGTTTTCGTCTCAGTATTTGTTTGGTTGATCAATCTATGGCAATATCCTTCCTTTGTGGGAGCGTTCGCACTCGTGCGCAGCGCAGGGGCACATAAGACTCTCTAGGCGGCTGTGCAGCCCGACTCGCCAAGTGCCCGCGGTGCGCAAGGCCCCACGCCAGGAAGGAAATTGCCATTTTTTCTTCCCAATAAACAGTTCATCAAGAGTCGTAATGTGTCCGGCGCGGAATGTAATGGGCCTTTCAAGATGTCTACTGACCTGCGCTACAGGCAATATGCTTGTTTCCACGAAAAACGATAGTTTCGAACAGGAAAACCTTGACGAAACAATGCGAAAAACGGTATAATAAATTGGATAGAGTTTCATAAATAGACTATGAAAATCCAAGGAGGAGATCCCCATGAGATGTCCATTTTGTGGCGAAGAGAATACCAAGGTAATCGATTCCAGACCAGCTGATGATGGTAGTTCCATCCGTCGCCGCCGTCTGTGTGACAAGTGCTCCCGTCGTTTTACCACCTATGAGAAGATCGAGACGATCCCTTTGCTGGTGGTTAAGAAGGATGAGAGTCGTGTGCCTTATGAGCGTTCTAAAATCGAGGCAGGCGTGTTGTTGGCCTGTCACAAGAGACCGGTATCCAGTGCGCAGATCGGTCGTCTGATCGATGAGGTGGAGAATGCCATTTTCAATGCCGGTGAGAACGAAGTGCGCACCACTCGTATCGGTGAATTGGTCATGGATAAGCTGAAAAAGCTGGATCAGGTAGCCTATGTACGTTTTGCTTCCGTTTATCGTGAGTTCAAAGATGCCAAGACATTTATGGACGAGCTGGAGAAGTTAAACGGTGAGGGCGGTGCTCATGTTTAGGATGTTTTATCCCGATCAGTGGTATGTCTCATCCTGGAGCATCGACTACAAGGCGCTGTACGAGGCAGGCTATCGCGGAGTGATTTTCGATATTGACAATACACTGGCTGTCCATGGCGGTCCGCCGCCGCAGAAGACACTGGAGTTGTTTGCGCAACTACGTGCCTTGGGGATGAAGGTCTGTGTACTATCCAATAATAAAGAACCCAGAGTTCGTTCCTTTGCAGAACAGGTGGATTGCTTCTACATCCACAAGGCAGGCAAGCCCTCCAAAAAGGGATATTTGCGTGCCATGGAGCAGATGGGGACTCATCATGGAAACACTGTCTTTGTAGGTGATCAGTTGTTTACCGATGTGTATGGCGCCAGACGAACAGGTATTCACAGCATTTTGGTACAGCCGATCGATCCCCACGAGGAGATCCAAATCGTTTTGAAGCGATATCTGGAAAAAATCGTCCTTGTTTTTTATAAAAAACAGGGCGGTAAGTTAAAAAAAGGTTGATTAAATGTCCATTATAGGTTAGAATGGCAAAAGAGAAGAAATAACTTCATCCAAGGAGGAAATATAAATGGTAACAGCTGGCGATTTTAGAAACGGCATTACATTTGAAAAAGAAGGTAAGGTTTGGCAGGTTATCGACTTCCAGCACGTAAAGCCTGGTAAGGGTGCTGCATTCGTAAGAACCAAGTATAAGAACGTTATGGACGGCGGTATCCGTGAGGAAGCTTTCAAGCCTGAGGACAAGTTCCCTAAGGCCCACATCGACCGTGTAGATATGGAATATCTGTACAATGACGGTGAGTTCTACTACTTCATGGATCAGACCACTTATGATCAGATCGCTCTGGGTAACGAAGAAGTAGGCGATACCCTGAAGTTCGTTAAGGAGAACGATGTAGTTAAGGTTTGCTCTTACAAGGGCAAGGTATTCGCTATCGAGCCTCCTATGTTCGTAGAACTGGTGATCACTGAGACCGAGCCCGGTTTCAAGGGTAACACCGCTACCAACACCTTAAAGCCCGCTATCGTTGAGACCGGTGCTGAGGTAAGAGTATCTCTGTTCATGGAAGTTGGCGAGAAGATCAAGATCGATACCAGAACCGGTGAGTGCCTGGGCCGCGCTAACTAATATTGAGAATGTAACCAGTTATGAATGCCTGGGGGGAGATATCCTCCCCGGCATTTGTTTTAGGAGGAATTTATGAAGAAGATTTTAGATGCCCTGACCCAGGTGGTAGGGCAGGCTTTTGTGGACAGCGGATATGAGGCTTCTTATGGCAAGGTGACCATCTCCAACCGTCCTGATCTGTGTGAGTTCCAGTGTAATGGTGCCATGGCCGGTGCCAAGGCTTATCGCAAGGCTCCTATCATGATCGCCAATGCGGTAGTGGAGAAGCTGCAGGAGCAGAATGCTCAGACTCCCGTGTGGGAGGAGATCTCTGCCGTTATGCCAGGATTTATCAATCTGAAGCTGCATCCTGATTTTCTGGCCGGTATGCTGACTGAGATGAATGAGGATGAGAAGCTGGGATGCCAGTGTGAGGCAGAGCCTAAGACCATGGTCATCGACTACGGCGGACCTAATGTAGCCAAGCCTTTGCATATCGGTCATCTGCGCAGCGCTATCATCGGTGAGAGTATCAAGCGCATCTGCCGTTACATGGGCAATCAGGTCATCGGTGACGTGCATCTGGGCGACTGGGGTCTGCAGATGGGTCTGATCATGCAGGAGTTAAAGGAGCGTCAGCCTGAGCTGCCTTATTTTGATCCTGCGTTTGAGGGAGAGTACCCTGTAGAGGCTCCCTTTACTATCGGTGAATTGGAGGAGATCTATCCTGCTGCCAGCGGCAAGTCCAAGGTAGACGAGGAGTTTAGCCGTCAGGCTCACGATACCACCTTCCTGTTCCAGCAGGGAGATCGTGGTCTGGTAGCACTGTGGAAGCACATTATTAATGTTTCCGTCAATGACCTGAAGGAAAATTATCGTAAGCTGAACGTAGACTTTGATGTATGGTACGGCGAGAGCGATGCTCAGCCTTTCATCCCTGCCATGGTAGAAAAGATGAAGGCAGATGGCTTTGCCCGCGAGAGCCAGGGAGCTCTGATCGTAGACGTGGCTGAGGAGACCGACACCAAGGAAGTACCTCCCTGCATTCTGGTCAAGTCCGATGGCGCTACCCTGTACAGCACCACTGACCTGGCTCCCATTGTACAGCGTGTGCAGGAATACGATCCCGCTTCCATGATCTACCTGACTGATAAGCGTCAGGAGATGCACTTTACTCAGGTGTTCCGCTGCGCCCGCAAGACCGGTCTGGTAAATGAGGATGTCAATCTGACCCACATCGGTTTTGGTACTATGAACGGCAAGGATGGCAAGCCTTTCAAGACCCGTTCCGGCGGCGTAATGCGTCTGGAGTATCTGATCAGTGAGATCCAGGATGCGGTATACAACCGTATCATGGACAACGAAAATCGTTCCATGGAAGAAGAAGAGGCTAAGGCTGTGTCTGCTGTGATCGGCCTGGCTGCCCTGAAGTACGGTGATCTGTCCAACCAGGCTTCCAAGGACTATATCTTTGATATTGAGCGTTTTGCATCCTTTGAGGGCAACACCGGCCCTTATATCCTGTACACCATTGTTCGTATCAAGTCTATCCTGGCCAAGTGCGCTCAGGCGTTGGAAGGTGGCCATATGTGCGCCGATGAAAGCATTGAGATCGCAGATGTGATCCGTCCTGCTTCCAGTGACAGCGAAAAGCAGCTGCAGCTGTGCCTGGCTCAGTTCAATGAGATGATGGATGTGGCTTACCGCGAGCTGGCTCCTCACAAGATCTGCCAGTACATCTACGAGCTATCCAATGCATTCAACCAGTTCTATCACAACAATAAGATTCTGACCGAGCCCGACGAAGAGAAGAAGGCTGGTTTTATCCGCCTGATCACTCTGACCAAGAAGGTTCTGGAGACTGGTATCGACCTGTTAGGTTTCGAAGCCCCTGAAAAGATGTGATGCACCAGGGGACCAAGGTCATGCGATTCATGCTTGCATGAAAAAGCATGAATTTGGGACCAGCAAGATCATGAGTAAGTAGCCCGATAGGGCGGATTACGAATGATCTTAGAATCGCGGGAGCACGAAGTGCGTAGCGATTCGTGTGCATCACGAAGTGATAGGAAGCATGGAGCGATCCGTGTGCATCACGAAGTGATAGGAAGCATGGAGCGATCCGTGTGCATCACAAAGTGATAGGATCGTGTAGCGATCCGTGTGCATCATGAATTTCATAATTTACTCTATTAAATTGTGAAATTAAACTGCTTGCATCTGACTGAAAAAAATGATATAATAATTGAATAATTACATAGATACCGGGATTCGTCCCGGTATCTGTGTAAATGAAACTATGGGAGGTGCCCTATGGCGGAAAACAGAGTGCGTTACATATGCCCAATCTGCGATCAGGAATTGGGCGTTTTCAAACATTTTTGTAAAAACTGCAAAAGCTATGTTCGTGAACCATGGCGTTTTACCGGCAGCCATCTGCCCAATGAAGGCCATGATGGATGTCATCCGTCTCAGATGTATATGAATCCACGTACGGGTAGTACGTCGACGTATCACCAGGCGAGCAAGAGTTTGGCAGGCAAAAACAACAGCAGCAAGCAATATACATACAATCGAACCGGACAAAGCAGTGCTTCCACGGGACGCGGTGAGCCTTATCAAAATCGACATACTTATCAGAAACCGCAATACTATGACAGCCGCAACACCAGTACGTCCCGCAGACAGAAAAAGAAAAAAGTGAGTCTGTTTTTTGTGATTCTCTTTTTCTATTATCTGTTTCAGACATTTATCGGTTACTTCCGGGGATAAGACTTGATCGCATACATGTAAAATAATAAGAAACGAATTGAGACTTTTTCTATCGGAAGAAGCGGGCGGCCGGCAGGGTACCCGTTTGATTCTGTGTGGAGAAGTCTTTTTTAATTAGGAGGATATGATGAAGAAACGTGGACTGGGAACCACCTGTATTCAGGGTGGATATGAACCGAAAAAGGGCGAAGCCAGAGTGCTTCCCATCTATCAGAGTACTACATTTAAGTATGACACCAGTGAGCAGATGGCCAGATTGTTTGATCTGGAGGATAACGGATACTTCTATTCCCGTCTGGCAAATCCTACCTGTGATGCGGTAGCTGCTAAGATCTGTGAGCTGGAAGGCGGCGTTGGTGCTATGCTGACTTCTTCCGGTCAGTCCGCCAACTTCCTGGCCATGTTTAACCTGTGCAGTGCCGGTGATCATATCGTTAGTGCTTCCACTATCTATGGCGGTACTTCTAACCTGTTTACTGTGACCATGAATAAGCTGGGCATCGATGTGACCCTGGTGGATCCTGATGTCTCTGAAGAAGAACTGGCGGCAGCATTCCGTCCCAATACCAAGGCTCTGTTTGGTGAGACATTGTCTAACCCCAGCATGGTGGTACTTGATTTTGAAAAGTTTGCAAAGGTTGCCCATGAGCATGGCGTACCGTTGGTAGTGGACAATACCTTTGCCACTCCCATCAACTGTCGTCCTTTTGAGTGGGGTGCCGATATCGTTACTCATTCCACCACCAAGTACATGGATGGTCATGCCATGGCAGTGGGTGGATGTATCGTAGACAGCGGTAATTTCGACTGGATGGCACACGCCGATAAGTTCCCTGACTTGACCACTCCTGATGCCTCTTATCACGGTCTGGTGTATGCTGAGAGCTTTGGTAAGATGGCCTATATTATGAAGGCCACTGCTCAGCTGATGAGAGACCTGGGCACCTGCCAGTCTCCTCAGAATGCATTCCTGCTGAATGTTGGTCTGGAGACACTGCATCTGCGTATGCCTCGTCACTGTGAGAATGCTATGAAGGTAGCTACCTGGCTGGCTGAGAATCCTCACGTGGCCTGGGTCAACTATCCCGGTCTGCCGGATAATAAGTACCATGCACTGGCTGAGAAATATATGCCTAACGGAACCTGCGGCGTTATCGCCTTTGGTCTGAAAGGTGGCAGAGATCAGGCTATCACCTTTATGGATACCCTGGAGCTGGGCGCTATCGTGACCCATGTAGCCGATGCCCGTACTTCTGTGCTGCATCCTGCCAGCCATACTCACCGTCAGCTCAGTGATGAGCAGTTGATCGAGGCTGGTGTTCGTCCTGACCTGATCCGCCTGTCTGTGGGTATCGAGGATGCAGAGGACATCATTTATGACCTGAATCAGGCCATGGAAAAAGTATTTGCCTAAGCAAACGTCGGGGGGGCGTTTTGACGAGAAGGTAGACAACAAAGAGGAGGCAATTATGAAGAAAATCGAAGAATACAGTAAAGAAGAACTGGTATATCTGCAGAATAAGCTGCTGAGACAGTATGCCAATTTTAAAAATATGAATTTGAATCTGGATATGTCCCGTGGTAAGCCTTCCACAGAGCAGCTGGACCAGAGCAATGGCATCATGAACT
>JAFYLG010000009.1 GCA_017537225.1 Lachnospiraceae bacterium | reverse complement strand
TTGTATAGAGGAGGGAAGCGTTCATCCGGGAATCTTGTCAAGATTGGAAACATATATTCAGGAACAGGATGGAAACAATGAAGATGCCATGATAGAGTACGAGATTCGCAAGAAGTATGACTCTTATGTGAATGGCAACAAAGAAGCTTTGCAGCAAATATTAAACTCCTTCCTTCTGACAACCAGCAATTCCTTTGAAGGATTTCGAATCAAACGTTATATAACGCTGGTCAGTGGAGAGACTGCTCTGGGAACCGGTATTTTTTCTGAGTGGGCAATCAACTTGGCAGAGATGTCGGGCGGTGAGAGTGGTCAGATCGAGAATAAGCTGATCGAGGCCAAGAAAAGTGCCCAAAGTAAAATGATCCGTCGTGCCATCGGATGTGGGGCCAATGCGGTGTTGGGAATCAAATTTGATGTGACATCATTGACCAGTGGTCTGCTTATGGTTTCCATTAACGGAACTGCGGTAGAAGTGGAAAAGATATAGTGTAGCAAAAAAGGTCATCCTTTGACTGTATGTGACAGTGGGGATGACCTTTTATCGTTTCGACATAAAAAGCCCTCGAAGATTCGAGGGCTTTTGTGAGCTACCGAGGGGACTTGAACCCCTGACCTGCTGATTACGAATCAGCTGCTCTACCGACTGAGCCACGGTAGCATCACGCGCAAATTTGCGACGTCAAATATTATACACCAGGTTGGGTACCTTTGTCAACCTGAGAATTTGCGTTTTAAATTCATCACTTTTTCACATCAGTGTACTAAAGAAAATACAAAATACTACTTGCATTTCCTGCCAATTTGTTATATACCAATAGAAAATACTTTTTTTCGCGGGGAGTTACATTATCCGAGCGGGATTTGTGTGAATATCACGAAGATCCGCGTGGCTAGCTTTACTCCTTCCACGACAACAAGGAGGACACTATGGATAACAAGTTGAAAGTAGGCATCCTGGGCGGTACCGGTATGGTAGGCCAGAGATTTATTGCATTGTTAGAGAATCACCCCTGGTACGAAGTGACAACTATCGCAGCCAGCCCCCGCAGCGCCGGTAAGACTTATGAAGAGGCTGTAGGCGGTCGTTGGAAGCTGGATACTGCTATGCCTGAGGCAGTCAAGAATATCGTGGTAAAGGATGTCAATGATATCGCTGCCGTAACTGCTGAGGTGGATTTCGTATTCAGTGCCGTAGATATGACCAAGGATGAGATCCGTGCTATCGAGGAAGCTTACGCCAAGGCTGAGTGCCCCGTAGTGTCTAATAACAGCGCTCATCGCTGGACCCCCGATGTTCCCATGATGATCCCTGAGCTGAACCCTGAGCATGCTGAGGTCATTCAGTATCAGAAAAAGCGACTGGGCACCACCAGAGGTTTCATCGCCGTAAAGCCTAACTGCTCTATCCAGAGCTATACTCCTGCTCTGTATGCCTTGAATGAATTCGGTCCCAAGGTGGTGGTAGCTACTACTTACCAGGCCATCTCCGGTGCCGGCAAGACCTTTAAGGATTGGCCCGAGATGGTGGATAATATCATTCCCTTCATCGGCGGCGAAGAAGAGAAGAGTGAGCAGGAGCCTCTGCGTATCTGGGGCCACATCGATGAGGAAAAGGGCGTGATCGTAAAAGCCACCGCTCCTCTGATCACTACTCAGTGCATCCGCGTTCCTGTCAGCAACGGTCATACGGCTGCTGTATTCGTATCCTTTGACAAGAAGCCTACCAAGGAAGAGATCCTGGAGCGTTGGGCCGCTTTCAAGGGTGTACCTCAGGAACTGAACTTACCTAGTGCTCCCAAGCAGTTCATCAAGTACTTTGAGGAGGATAATCGTCCTCAGGCCAAGCTGGATCGCGATTATGAGAATGGCATGGGCGTATGCCTGGGCCGTCTGCGCGAGGACACTGTGTACGATTACAAGTTTGTGGGCCTGTCCCACAACACCGTTCGCGGTGCTGCCGGTGGTGCGGTTCTGTGTGCCGAACTGCTGACTGCGCAGGGTTATATCTCTAAGAAGTAATTTATTGAAATCATGGAAAATTACATAGCATAAAATAGGAGGGATATCTGTGAGTGGATATCCTTCTTTTTTGTGTGAGAAATCATAGGAGATTCGTGGAAAAACAACCATCATCCTCTTGACAAACCCCTCCTAAAATCGTATCATTATACAATGATAAAGGTAGTGAAGAAGAGGAGTACCCCTGCAGCACCATCAGAGAGGACAGCTCATCGGCTGAAAGGCAGTCCGGGCAGGCACAGGTGGGAAGGTAGCTTCGGAACCGGCAGACTGAGAAAGAGAACATCTCATAGGTTTGCACGATTGGCCCCGTTACCGGCCGTGAGGACATGATACCATGTTTATTGTTTGGATCGCTGTAGAGCGGTTTGGCTGGGCAGAAATCGTGTCAAAAGCAAGGTGGTACCGCGATACATTCGCCCTTCTGTGCATTTGCACAGGAGGGCTTTTTGTTTACCAATATCCCTTGCCCCGAAGTTGTAAATACACTATCGAAATACATCAATACAAGGAGTTAGTTATGAAGAAAGAACTGGAAAAGACTTATACCCCGGGTAATATCGAGGGTAGACTGTACCAGAAGTGGCTGGACAAAAAGTATTTTGCCGCCAAGGTAAATCCTGACAAGAAGCCTTTTACCATCGTGATGCCTCCGCCCAACATCACCGGTCAGCTGCACATGGGTCATGCTCTGGATAACACCATGCAGGACATTCTCATCCGTTATAAGAGAATGCAGGGCTATGAGGCTCTGTGGCAGCCCGGTACTGACCACGCAGCTATCGCTACCGAGGTTAAGGTTATCGATAAGCTGAAGAAGGAAGGCATTGATAAGAACGACCTGGGCCGCGAAGGTTTCCTGGAGAAGGCCTGGGAGTGGCGTGAGGAGTACGGCGGACGCATCATCAACCAGCTGCATCGTCTGGGTTCTTCCGCTGACTGGGACAGAGAACGTTTCACTATGGACGAAGGCTGTTCTGAGGCCGTTAAGGAAGTATTCATCCGTCTGTACGAAAAAGGCTACATCTACAAGGGCAGCCGCATCATCAACTGGTGTCCTGTCTGTCAGACCTCCATCTCTGACGCTGAGGTAGAGCACGTAGAGCATCCCGGTCATTTCTGGCATATCAAGTACCCCATCGTAGGCGAGGAAGGCTATGTAGAGATCGCTACCACCCGTCCTGAGACCCTGCTGGGCGATACTGCTGTTGCTGTAAATCCTGAGGATGAGCGTTATGCTCACCTGGTAGGCAAGATGCTGGAGCTGCCTCTGACCGGCCGTCAGATCCCTGTGATCGCCGACGAGTACGTTGACAAGGATTTCGGTACCGGCTGCGTTAAGATCACTCCCGCTCACGACCCTAACGACTTTGAAGTAGGCCGTCGTCACAATCTGCCTGAGATCTGCGTGATGAATGACGATGCTACCATCAACACCCAGTACGGCGGCAAGTACGCCGGCATGGATCGCTACGAGGCCCGTAAGGCTATGGTAGCCGATCTGGATGCTATGGGTCTGCTGGTTCAGGTAAAGGATCATTCTCACAACGTAGGTACTCACGACCGTTGTAAGACCGTAGTAGAGCCCATGGTAAAGCCCCAGTGGTTTGTGCGCATGGACGAGATGGCCAAGCCTGCCATCGAGGCGTTAAAGACTGGCCGTCTGAAATTTGTTCCTGAGAGCTTTGGTAAGACTTACCTGCACTG
>JAFYLG010000086.1 GCA_017537225.1 Lachnospiraceae bacterium | reverse complement strand
ATGGGCGCAAAGGCCCTGCGCCGGATAGAGAAATGCATCGGGCTGCCATACGTCTCCTTCAATATATGTAGCCCCTGTAAATTTTCTCAGAAATCTTCCCATTCAGCAAAACATCTTTTCTGCATCCACTAAAAGCTCCCTCGAATTCTTCCATGAATGTTTTTGTGACCCACCAACAAAAAAGGCGGCCCTGCATTGGCAGGTCCGCCCTTGATCATTCCTCTTAGATATATTTTTGGCCCGATATCCCTCACGGGACGCCGTACGATGATAGATGGCTTGTGTGGCCTGCCGGGAGAGGCTTCCCTGTCAGACCCTTTGCGCCCGTCGGCCCTTGGCGAACGGGATGACGATAGGCATCCTGTGAGCTTAGTGCCGCTACGCGCGCAACGGAGCGAGAGCGTGTCTGTCAGGGATCCTCTCCCAGCAGACCACTCATTATTCTAGCATCTTACAAGTACTTCTTCAGGACCTCAGCCTTGTCTACTCTCTCCCAGCTCAGATCCAGGTCGTTGCGGCCGAAGTGACCGTAAGCAGCAGTCTGTCTGTATACAGGGCGACGCAGATCCAGCATCTTGATGATACCGGCGGGACGCAGGTCGAAGTGCTCACGGATGATCTCTACCAGCTTCTCATCGGACAGCTTGCCGGTGCCGAAGGTGTCAACCATTACGGAGGTGGGCTGAGCTACACCGATAGCGTAGGACAGCTGGATCTCGCACTTGTCAGCCAGGCCGGCAGCTACGATGTTCTTGGCAACGTAACGGGCAGCGTAAGCAGCAGAACGGTCAACCTTGGTGCAGTCCTTACCGGAGAAAGCACCACCGCCGTGACGGGCATAGCCACCATAGGTGTCTACGATGATCTTACGACCGGTCAGACCGGTATCGCCCATGGGACCACCGATAACGAAACGGCCGGTAGGGTTGATGAAGTACTTGGTCTCCTCGTTTACCAGCTCAGCAGGCAGGACGGGATCGATAACGAACTTGCGGATATCCTCGTGGATCTGCTCCTGAGTTACGGCAGGGCTGTGCTGAGTGGAGATAACTACAGCGTTGATGTGTACGGGTTTGCCGTTCTCATCATACTCTACAGTTACCTGGCTCTTGCCATCGGGACGCAGGTAGGACAGGGTGCCATCCTTGCGAACTTCGGTCAGACGACGGGTCAGCTTGTGGGCCAGGCTGATGGGATAAGGCATCAGCTCCTCGGTCTCGTTGGTAGCATAGCCAAACATCATACCCTGGTCGCCGGCACCGATTGCCTCCAGCTGCTCATCGGTCATGGCGTTCTCACGGGCCTCCAGAGCCTTGTCAACGCCCATGGCAATATCGGGGGACTGCTTGTCGATCGCCATCATTACAGCACAGGTGTTGCCATCGAAGCCAACCTCAGAGCTGTTGTAGCCAATGCCGCAAACGGTCTCACGAACGATAGCCTGCATATCTACAGTAGCCTTGGTGGTGATCTCACCAGACAGCATGATGAAACCGGTACCTGCGAAAGTCTCGCAAGCAACGCGGCTCATAGGATCCTGAGCCATGATCGCATCCAGGATCGCATCGGATACGGCGTCACAAACTTTATCGGGATGTCCTTCAGTTACAGATTCGGAAGTAAATAATCTCTTTTCCATAGTACTCTTCTCCTTTTCAAATGGTAGGGTGCCGCACCAGGCGGCCATATATGATAGTTTCGTAATGTTTTTTATATACAGAAGTGGGAGCCTACGACTTGTGAGACTTTCACTTCTTAATTTTCTTTGATTCTTATTTATTTCAACTTGCGGTTCAGCTTGCGGATGGCATCGATACAGGACAACTCCTGTCCGTCCAAATCATACAACTGACCATCATGGATCCGGTTATAGATCTTTACATTGTCGATATAGCAAAGCACATCGGAGGTAAAGCTCAATCCACTGCCACCCTGATCAAACACCAGTTGGATGGCATCGCCATGACCCAGGCTTCCGGCTCCCACATGAACCTCTGTGGTATGATCTCCCAGGCTTACCTGTAGAGTCACCGGCTTATCGCCGTCTACCGTGAAGCTTACATAGGTGAGAGATCCGCGGGAAATCGGATTATACAATCGGCCGCCCACCGGCAGCTTTGCCTGCATGGAACCGTTGTGCTCTACGGCCTCTACGCCGCCTTCAAAGGTCCATCCATCCTCACCCAGCGCAAACTGGGGATTGTAGATCAGGTTGTCTGCGTAGTTTTTGTAAGCCCACACACCATAGCCCATGATGCGATCCTTAAACAGATCAGCGCAGGCCACAATGTAATCGTCCAACTGATCGTTTTTCAGCTGAGCGTTGTGCTCAAAGCCAGGGGTATTATCCATGTACAAAAACTGTTCAATGTACAGCTTCTTTCCTTCGGTAAAACGAAGCACATGATCCAGCATCTGCTGCGTACCTACCAGAGCCTCTGCCGCATCCAGCCGCTCGCCCTGATTGATGTGTCCCATGGGCACACCGTACATCAAAGAAACGTAAGGGGCATTCTCGCAGGGGTATGTGGCCTCATGACCGTACCAATACTGATTGCCCTCCATGTCATAGACCAGGTCCATATCCATACGGGCTTCCAAACTCAGCTCTGGGAAGATCTCCTGAGTATGCGCCAGAAATCCATTCAGCCACACATCAAAATACTCATACATGAGGCGCAGAGCCGGCTGATTTTTCTCAGGATAATACACCTGATCGTAATCGGTGAAATCCTCTCCATAGAGGGGCTCGATCTCCTCCAGCGTGTAGTTTTCACGGATATAATCGGTAAATCCGGTAAACTGGGCAAAGGCGATACTCTGTTCCTCTCTGCCCTGCTCGCTGGTGTAGAAAACAAAATGCCAGAAATCCTCCCAGGTAATGAATCCACCATACAGATTTCCATGAGCGTTGGCTCTCTCATAGATGGTTTTCACATAATCATCCCAGGCCGCCAACAGCCTTTCATCTCCGGGGAGATTTCGGTAACGGTCACGCACATCAGTGCCGTCCTCGTAGTAATCCCAGGTATAACCCACCCGCAGGCTGACCCACAGACCGGCTTCTTTGGCTGCAGACATAACTTTGTCCAACTGCGCCAGCGCGTGATCGTTGTATCCCACAGGATCCATCTGAGGCTGAAATTCTCTCCAGGGAATCGCCACAATGATACTGTTAAAGCCATCCTCTCGAATCTGCTCCATATCTGCTTTCAGGTCATCCATCTCACTATTCCAGAAATTCATGACCCACTCATCACCAAAATAAGTGGCAGATTTCAAAATTTTCGGTTTTTCCGTAAAATCCTCTGTCTGCCCGCAGCCTGTCATACCAAACAACATGATGACCAGCAAAAAGACGATCCTTACGGATAGGGTTTTGTATTTCATACGATCACCTCTATAACAAACAAGCAGGCCCGCATAAGCGGACCTGCACAAAGATACTCTGGTATGCAAATCCTCTTATTGTTCGACTCGCTCGCTCAGGTTGGCACCTTCCATATCTCAGGGGTTGCCGTGACTTCACAGATCCTATGTATCTCCATCACTCTGAATAAGAGAACTTCTATTTGATTGTACTTACGAAAGCGCCTCTGGGCTGTCCCTTCTGTAAGCGTGGGTATCATAACATACTTTATTTTAGCCGTCAATCCCTTTTAAAATAAAACTTTTCTAAAATCCGACCCAAATGGGTATTGTCCTAAAAAAAGTACGAAAAGCCTCGGATTTCCTTGGTTTTTCGTACTTTATTATAGACTCTTATGACGACTTTTCTCTGTAGGAAACAGGATCCTTAAGCTCCGCTTCCCTCTAGCCGATCAGGGACAGCTTGTATTTCTGTACATCCTTATCGGTGCTGGCCAGATTGATCTCTGCACCCAGCTCACGCAGCTTGCCCTCGAAATCCTCGTAACCACGCATGATGTACTCTACATCTTCTACCACACTGCAGCCTTCGGCAGCCAGACCAGCCATAACCAGGGCGGCACCGGCACGCAGGTCGGGAGCAGCTACTTCGGCACCGGTAAAGCGCTTTACACCGTCGATCACGGCGATATTACCCTCTACCTTTACATTAGCACCCATACGGGCCAACTCATCCATGTATTTGAAGCGGTTTTCGAAAATACTCTCGGTCACGATACTGGTACCCTCGGCCAGAGCCAATGCCACAGCGATCTGAGGCTGCATATCTGTAGGGAAACCGGGATAAGGCAAAGTCTTTACCTTGGTAGGCTGCATACGATGCTTTGCCACTACACGAACAGCATCGTCAAACTCAGACACCTCACAGCCCATCTCCATCAGTTTGGAAGAAATGGCCTCCAAATGCTTGGGAATCACGTTGCGCACGGTGATATCACCCTTAGTGATAGCAGCGGCTGCCATGTAGGTACCTGCCTCGATCTGGTCAGGAATGATGGAGTACTCGGTACCATGAAGCTTGCGCACACCAGAGATACGGATCACGTCGGTGCCGGCACCCTTGATATTGGCACCCATGCTATTGAGCATATTTGCCACATCTACTACATGAGGCTCCTTAGCCGCATTCTCGATAATGGTATTGCCCTCAGCCATAGAAGCTGCCAGCATGATATTGATGGTAGCGCCTACGGACACCACATCCAGATATACATGGCCGCCACGCAGGCGGTTTGCCTCCGCATTGACCATACCGTACTCTACGACGGTAGTCGCACCCAGGGCACGGAAGCCCTTCAGATGCTGGTCGATGGGACGACTGCCGATATTGCAGCCACCGGGCAGGGCCACACTGGCTCTGCGATACTTGCCTAAGAATGCTCCCAGCAAGTAATACGACGCGCGAATACGCTTAATAAACTCATTATTTACCGTGATGGAACCAATGCTCTGGGCATTGATCTTCACCGTATGACGGTCCAGACGCTCCACTACAGCGCCAGACTCCCGGATCGCCTCCAACAAAACATTGATGTCACGGACATCCGGCAGATTCTCAATGACCACGGTCTCGTCAGTCATGATCGCTGCTGCCAAAATTCCCAATGCGGCGTTTTTCGCACCACCGATGACCACTTCACCGACTAAAGGATTGCCGCCTTTCATCACATATCTCATAAGCCACCTCTGCTTACCTTTCGAAACTACGTTTCTCTATTTATATCCCGGGGCCGGATCATTTTGCCCCAAAAGTATGTATCTCCCTCATGGTCCAAAAAAGGACACAACTAAACACTATGCCATCATATCATTCTTATGGCATCATAGCTATTATACCACATGTAACAATTTTGTAAATATTTTTTCAAAAATCTGTGAATTGGTATATTTTTAACACTTGCTTTATTCAAAAAATATCCACAGAACTTGCTTGCATGTTTGGCGTAGAAGTGCTATAATCGCACTAATAGTGGCCTGGTCCATGACTGTATGGAATCTATGGCTGAAATTACAGCAAAGGAGGAACTCACCATGCCGTTGTGGGCTCAGATTTTAGTCGTTGTACTGATCCTTGTGATCATTGCCGTTGTTGCTCTGTATTTCTACGGCAGCAAGCTGCAGCGCCGCCAGGTAGAGCAGGAAGAGATGTTGGAGCAGATGGAACAGACTGTTTCCATTCTGGTCATTGATAAGAAGATCATGCCAATCAAAGAAGCCGCCCTACCTCCCCAGGTACTGGAGCAGACCCCTTGGTACATGAAGCGTGCTAAGGTGCCGGTAGTAAAGGCCAAGATCGGTAAGAACATCATGGTTCTGATGGCCGAGAACAAAGCTTACGAAGTACTGCCTGTGAAGACCGAAGCCAAGGTCGTACTCAGTGGTATGTACATCCGCGAGGTTAAGAGCGTTCGTGGACAGACCATCCAGAAGCCTGAACAGAAGAAAAAGTTCTGGGATCGCTTCAAGAAGAACAAGTAATCGTTCGACTCTTCGCAAGAAGATCGTAAAATGAGATATCCCCTTCCAGCCAAATTGCGAAAGTAATGAAGTGCAGGAAGGGGATATCTCATTTTTATCGGATCTCCACAGTAAAGGCTCCCTCAAAGGTCTCGCCCGCCTGCAGCGTATTACCCCAGGTGCGGTCTGCCCACTGACCTACATAACCCATGGCATCACAGCGGCCGTACCAGGGCTCGATGCACACAAAAGGAGCATTCTTGCCGGGGCAGGACCACACACCAAAGAGGGGTGCGCTAAAGGAAACGGTCAGATACTTGACGCCGGCAGGATCTACCAAAGCCACTTTGTGACACTGGTCGTGCTGGATGACCAGGGCATCGTCATCAAACAAATGGGCATCGATGGGCAGGTAACCATCTTCTGTCACGATGGTTTTCTTTTCGTCACTGACACAACCGCCTTCACGAACGATGGCAGAGGTCATAGGCTCGGTGGTGTCAAACCACAGACGGTAGTCCGTCTGCTTTTCTCCCTCACTCTTGGGGCACACAAAGGCAGGGTGACCGCCAATGGAAAAATGCAGAGGCTCCTGAGCCGGATTGGTTACACGCCAGATATTTTCCACGGTGTTTTCGCCCAGACGATAGCCGATGTCCAACACGAATTCATAAGGATACTTGGCCAATGTCTCCTCATCGGAGGCCAGTCGAAACCATGCTTCTGTGTCAGTGGCACTGAGCACAGCAAACTCCATATCTCTGGCAAAGCCGTGCTGACCCATGGCAAAAGTCTTCTCTCCTACACGAAACTCCTTATTCCACACACTGCCTACCAGCGGAAACAGCACCGGTGCATGGCGTTTCCAGTACTGAGGATCGCCGCTCCACAGATATTCCTGACCGGCAGCACTCTGGATGGAAATCATCTCAGCACCTGCGGTATCGATGGTAACGGTAATAGTAGCATTCTTTAAAATAACCTGACTCATAGTATATCCCCCTATTTCATGATCAGTCTCTCACAACAGCATATGGCATCCGCAATCGGCATTTACCAATCGTCGATGATCCTGTCTCTCTTCTCTATTATATCAAAAGACACCACACTGTGGCAACAGCGCGGTGTCTTCTTTTCTTCTGTTTTTGATGTTTTGCAGCTTAACCCACAGCAGGAGCAGTGGTCTCAGGAGCCTCAGTCTCCAGAGGAGCCTCGGTCTTTACCGCATTGTCATAGCAGAACTGCATCACCTTTTCCAGCAGTGCATCAGCATGACCCTGCTTCTCCACATTCTCTACACCGTAGTCGTTGACAAAGCTGGTCATATCGGTGTAACCATAGTACTCCATGTACCCCTGTATAATAGCCATGTACTCGTCCTCGGTAACCTCCATCGCCTCTTTCTCGGCAATATACTGATACAGGATCTCCACTTTGATCTGCTGTTCAGCCATCATCTGTACCTCGGCCTCAAACTCATCCATGGTCATCTGATACATGGAAGCAAAATCTTCCAGAGTCATACCGTACATACTGGCAGAGTATGCATAGCTGTTCATCATATCCATGGTGTAGGTCTCCACATAGTCCTTAGGGAAACCGGTAAACTCAGCCTCCACAAGCAAAGTGCTGAACACCTCATTCTTTGCGATATCGTCCACATAAGCTGCCTTCTGCTGGCTCAGTTCCTTGTAGTATACATCCTTAAACTCAGCCACAGTACTTACGGTGTAACCCTCCAGACCCTTGACAAAGTCATCGGTCAGCTCAGGTACGATCAGCTCTCCTACGATATAGTGGACCTTCAAAGTAAACTGGGCAGTCTTACCAGCCAGGTCAGGGTTGTTCTGATAAGGATCAGGGAACTTGCAGTCTACTACGAACTCCTCACCTACGGTGGCTCCGATCAGACCCTCTTCAAATCCATCGATCCATCCGCCCTGGCCCAGAGTAGTCTCCTGCTTGGTGGCAGTACCGCCGGCAAATGCCACACCATCGATGGCACCGCTGTAGTCGAAGATGATAGTATCACCCTCGGCAGTGACACGATCGGTGATCTGCTCATTCTCACCGTACTCCTCCAGCAGCATCTGAATGGCTTCTTCAAACTCCTTATCGGTAACGGTCTTATTGGGTACTTCTACTTCTACGCCAGTGTACTTGTCCAGCTTTACATATTCGGAAGCCACATACTCAGGCAGATCCATCACGGTCATACCTGCGGTAGTTTCCTCTTCCTTGGTGCCTGCTGCCGTGGTCTCTGTATTCTGAGAACCGCAGCCGGCCATGGACATGATAACACTCATTGCCAGCGCGATCGCTAACCATTTACGCTTCATTGTATAATCTCCTCACTCTTTGTTCTATTCCGATTCTCGGCCACCTTTTGCGGCGCCGGAAAAATCTGCTTCTCCAGTTATAACACATTCCCTCCAGGAAGAAAAGTCCTGTTTTTTGTTTTTGTGCGTTTTCCCTTGAATTCTCACATTTTCTTCACAATTTTTTCAGATTTTGGTGGATGAAATCTTAAGAACTTTCGTGTATGATAATGATTGATTCCAACAGAATCAATATCACTTGGTCTTTGACCATTCCATCCTATAGATTACAGTCAGAATGATCCTCTGACCAGACGTTTTTTACTGAGGAGTATATCCATGAACCAGGCAACACCCGACAAAAAAAAGGAAAATATATTGTTACGCATCATAGAAATCATTCTGTGGAAGCCCTTCCCCAGAATGATCCAGGCCGTTTTGTACGCTCTGATCCCCGTGGCTGCATTCTATCTGCAGGAAGTATTGACTCACAATCCCATCGAAGACATTCATATCGGGCTCCATATCTACAACTGGGTCCTGTATGTGCTGATCTACACCGTTCTATTCTTCCTATTTGGCAGCATGCGTTTTGCCTTCTGCCTGCCCACAATCCTGATGGCCGCAGTAGGATTGGCTAACATGTTTACCCTGGAGTTGCGAGGCGCTCCCATCCTTCCCTGGGATATCCGCTCTGCTGGCATCGCCGCCAGCGTACTGGACAACATGACTCTGGAGTTTACGCCCCAGACCCTCCACATCCTGTACGGATTTGGTCTTCTCCTGTTTTTGGCTCTCCACTGTAATCTAAAAGCACCAGCCTGGAGATCTTCCTGCAAGACAAGACTGGCAGCCTTGGGAGGCAGCGCCGCCATCCTGGCAGCCATGTGTTTTGGAGTCCAGACTCAGTGGCTGATGGACACCATCGACATCTACGAGATGCCTTTCACTCAGGGCTACACCTACCGTCAGAATGGTTTTCTGGTCAGCTTTTTGATGAATGCCAAATATTTAGGCATCGATAAGCCCGATGGCTACGACGTAAAAGAACTGGAAGAAACCGTGGATGAAACTTTAGAAGATGCCCTTTTAGAAGGAGAAGATGCCCCGGAGGCAGCTCCTGACAATGGCCAGCTTCCTAATATCATTGTGATCATGAACGAAGCCTTCTCCGATCTGTCAGTGTTGGGCGATCTGCAGACCAACAAGGACTACATGCCCTACTTCCGCTCCCTGACAGAAAACACCATCAGCGGTAACCTCTATGTATCTGTCCTGGGCGGCAATACTGCCAACTCCGAGTTTGAGTTCCTCACCGGAGACTCCATGGCATTTCTTCCTACCGGAAGCATTCCCTACCAGCAGTACATCAAATCTGAGATCCCTACCCTGGTAGACGTCCTCAATGACCAGGGATACTACAGCATCGCCATGCATCCCTACTACGCTTCCGGCTGGGAGCGCGACCAGGTCTACGACTGGATGGGCTTTGACGAAAAATATTTCCTGAGCGATTTCTCCGGCGCCCAGCGACTGCGTCAATATGTCAGCGACTGGGGGATGTATCAAAAGATCATCTCTACTTACAAGCAGCACCGCTACACGGAAAACAGTGATCAGCCTCTGTTTTACTTTGGCGTTACCATGCAAAATCACAGCGGTTACAGCAAGGAATATGACAACTTCAGCAATGATGTCCACGTGATCTCTGACAGCGGCAAAGAGTACAAGTATGCCGATACGTATCTGTCTCTCATCGCTGAGTCCGACCGGGCCTACGAAAAGTTGATCCAGTACTTCACTTACATCGAAGAACCTACCATCATCCTGATGTTTGGCGATCACCAGCCTCACAGCATGGAAACTGCTTTCTTTAAAGAGCTGCTGGGTACCCATCCTCTGGAGCTGGATCTGGAGCAGACAACGCTGCGCTACCAGACGCCGTTTAAGATCTGGGCCAACTATGACATCGAAGAACAGGCTGACATGGACATCTCCATCAACTATTTAAGCACTCTGCTGATGAAGTCTGCTGGTCTGGAACTGTCTGAATATCAGGATTACCTGTGGCAGATGTACAGTCAGATCCCTGTAGTTACTTCCAATTTCTACATAGACAATGACGGAAACATCTATGACTACCAGAGTGAACGCTCGGTACCGGAATACGAGGATCTGCTGGATGACTACTCCACCGTCCAGTACAATCACCTCTTCGACGAGAGCAAGCGTCTGGAGTCCCTGTTTGAGCTGCCTGGAGACACCGTTTCCTGATCTCTTCAGCAAGAGTAACTCTCTATATTTCAAACCAAAAATTCCATATACTGGAAATCACGCCATGGCTTCTCCTTGGGGATCCATGGCGTTTGTTTTCTATTTTTTTGCGGATTTAGTTTACAATTTTTTAAGAATTTGGAAAATATTTTAAATAAAACCTTGTGTTTTCCTTTATGTTATGCTATATTTAGAACATTCGCAGACGTAAAGTAATTCACATGTTCTTAGAGATTTCAAGCCGCGTGCAACTTACGACTTCTTAGATCGAGACATCCCGGTGGTTACCCCTTTGCTTGAGATTTGTAACAACATGTGATTTTTTTAGCTGTAGAATCAAAAACTTATTTTTTATGGAGGGTACCGAGCATGAATAAGGGTACAGTTAAGTGGTTCAACTCTGAGAAGGGTTATGGTTTCATCACTGGTGAGGACGGCGAGGACGTATTCGTACATTTCTCCGCCATCCAGGCTGAAGGCTTCAAGACTCTGGAAGAGGGTCAGGCTGTTAGCTACGAGATCGTAGAAGGCGCTCGCGGCAAGCAGGCCGGCAACGTAGTTAAGCTGTAATATTGCGTAAAAAATCAAGAGAGGGCCTCTGCTTATCAATTCCTTCGTCACCAAACTGCTAAAGCAGTTAAGTGTGACTCCGGAGTTGATAAGCAGGGGCCCTCTTTTTTGTTCGCGATATTACAGCCAGTTACCATTTTGCAACTGAGTGATCAGACTCTCCAGTTGCTGGAAGTATGCAGTATCATCGGAGCTGGTCAGCAGATCCTTTGCCTTTACATACTCTTCATAGGCAGGCTGATAATTGCGATCGCCCTCGGCCTTACCATTTTCCACGGTGATAAGCAGAATACCACGCAGCGCATGAGGTACATAGTTTTTGGGGAAAGCAGTTTCCATACGATCCAGCACCTGAGCTGCGGCATCGTAACTACCCATCTCGTAGTGGATGCTGTACAGGTTACCATAGAGATAATCCTTCTGGATACCCAGTGTCAGCACACGCTCAAAAGCATCCACAGCCACCAGACGATAATCCTGACCCAGATCCAGGTTCATGGACTGAGCCTTACCATAAGCTTCAAAAGCAGCCTTACCCAGCATCTCATACAGAGTAGTGTCATAGGTCAGGCCGAATTCATCGATGCCTACCAGCAATGCCTGTGCCTGCTTGATCACAGCCCCTTCGATAGGGGAATTGCCCAGTTTTTCTAACGAAGCACAATCGCGATACAGCTGTACCAGGGAGCGGAAGGCTCTCTGCTGCATGGTGCGATCGGATCCATACTCCAACAATTCGTTGAAGATCTTTTCTGCTTCTACATAATCCTGTGCAGCGTAAGATACTTCACCTTCTACATACTGAGTTACATCGGAATTAGCACCAGTCTTACGCAGATCTGCCAGCACATCTTTGGCCTCGCCTACCGAGCCCAAACGGGCCAGACATACGGCATAGTCACGCATAGCAGACTCACTCATGGTGCCTCCCATGGCGCTGCTCTTAAAGGCCACGGCTGCCTGAGCATAGTTGCCCATCTCATAGTAAGCGGCGCCCAGGATCTCCATCAGGCTGGCATACACCTCTTTTTCAAATGTACGTCCCAACTCCAGGTCCTGTTCAATGTAGGAAATGCATCTGTCATAATTGTCGGTACGATACAACGCATAGGCGTAATCGGTCTGAGCCCCTGCCTCATCCGGATAAATGGCCAGTGCCTGATCCATGATAGCCATGGCCTGAGCAGGATCACTGTCATACAATCCTTCGGCCTGCTTCATCAGAGAGTCATAGGCCTCTGCAGCTGTCTCCATGGGATCGGCCTCCGTGGTAGTATCCACCTTAGGTGTATCCTTGCCAGGATCCTTGCCGCCGCCCATAAACATAGCAGCGCCTCCAATGACGGCTACTGCGATCACAGCTACTGCGATCAATCCACCCTTGCCGCCAGACTTCTTAGGTTCTTCCTTTTTCACCGCCTTCTTGCGCTGGTCAAAGGCAGACACGGTACGATCTTCATCGTCCTCTTCCTCATCACGGACAGCGGACTCGCGGACGCGGGTCTCATTGATTCGTTCGGTGGCGCTGACCTGACGATCGTCTTCTTCAAAATGCTTCGCTTCCTCCACCTGTTTTTTCAGGCGGTTCTGCTCCATGGTGGCATAGATATTTTCCTTGAGAGTGACCTCGTCGCCCTCAGGATAGATGATGGCGGCATCCTGCTCATCGTACAGGATAGCTTCCAGTTCCTGACGCATCTGCAGCGGACTGGAATAACGATCCTTAGGATTATAGGCACAGGCCTTCAGCACGATCTCACCCAGACGGCCATAGCCATAGACAGGCATGGGGATCTCATCACCGCTCATACGGCGGGCCAGAGCCTGCTCACGACTGGCATAGGTCAGCTTCTGAGGAGCGGGAGGCAAGAAGGGCACACGGTTTTTATTTAGCAGGCGATACATCACGATACCCAGAGAGTAGATGTCCACGCTGAAACCATACTCCAGGCCCTTGTAGACCTCAGGAGCCATGTAGTTGTATGTACCCTTTTTAGACAGACCGGACATGGTCTTTTCTACAGTACGGGCGATACCAAAGTCACCCAGCTTAAAGTCACCATTCTCAGAAACGAAAATATTCTCCGGCTTGATGTCGCGGTGGATGATATTGTACTTCTGGCACAGCTCCAGGCCCTGGCACATATGGATACCCAGCTTGATAATATCTCTGCGGGTAAAAGGATGGGCATAGGCATAGGGAAGCAGACCGGTCAGCTCCTCCATACGGATCAGGATGTCCCAACCCAGACCCTGGGTGTGACGGATCACTTCATGGTCCTCATAGCTTACCACGTAAGCAGTACCCTTGACCTTGGCCATCAGGGCAAACTCACGCACAATGTCCTCTACCATACTGTAAAAGTACTGTTCTGCCTCACTGGGGCTCATGCCCTCTTCCAAAGCGGCCTGGATCTCCGCATCGCTCTGAGGCACGGTGATAATCTTCAGCGCCGCATGATAGACCTCACCGAACTCCTCACGTTCGATGCGATACACCTTGCCAAAGCTGCCCTCACCTAATTTTTTCTTGATGACCCAGTTTTTCATGACTGTATCACCGATACGGTATTGTCCGTTCATAACTTATTACCTTCCTATGTGTATTAATACATCTCGGACTGGCGGATAGAGTATCTCACCAACGAGTAATCCTCTCGTACATCAAAGTGCATTCCCAACCATATCCACTCAGACTGAGCTCCCTCTACATGGATCCTTAACTGAAGCCATACATACGGCATACCGTCAGATTCAGTGAATTCAATGGATAGTTCTTCTGCACGCTTAGCGCCCTGTTCTAAATCCTCTTCTTTCGTAGGACAGTAACGATAATAGGTGCCAGAGTACTCACCCAGCTGCTCATCGCTGTCCTGACACACGATTCCACCGATCTCCTCAGCGTGTTCAAATCCCAAAGCAGCCAATACGCTGGTAAAAGAATCACCAAAATGAATATCTTCGATACCAGTCGCCGGTTTTGTAGCATAGACCTGCTCTCCATTATCGCTATAATAATTGCCGATCACATTGCCCACCATCAGCGTGGTAAAACAACTACTGCCGTCCAGATTGGCACTAAGCCCTTGGACATAGGCAAAGGGATTATAGGCTCGTCTGCCTCCGGTCTGAGCTGCATTAGGCATAGCGGTATACTCATACATTTCACCCCAGCCCAACTCTACAGACAAAGCCATGATATCCTCTGTCACCAGAGTTCTTCCCTCACGACCGTTCAGCACAATACCATCTTCAAAGATCCAGTGGGTAGCATTATCGTCTTTTTCGAAATAGTACTTTAGCTGCTCGTATCTTGATAGCCCAGCCACATAAGCCTTCTCGTCAAACTTCACTAACTTACCATTCTCATCCAGCATGTATCCCAATTTCTCAGCATATGCAATCAAGTTCTTTCTGGCACTGCCACTGCTGGCATCAATACCCTTCTGCAGGATCTCCAATACCTTGTCCTCCTGCCCCATCTGCATATAAGCCTCTGCCAGCGCCTCGTACGCCAATGCACAAGCGGGATCCAAGGTAATAGCTTTTTCAAGTTCTTTCACAGCATCCGCATACTGCCCCTGTTCCAAAAGCCGCCTCCCTGCTTCATATATTTCATCCCAATCAGCTTCACCTACAATAGTCTCACCGTTCCATTCCAAAGGTATATTATAGGTTTTGGAAATCTCAATGAAGAGCTCCATATATGTATTACCGCAAGAATTTAAACCCTGCTGTACCGTCTTGGAAGCACTATCCAAATTTCCCATAGAAGCATAAACTTCTGCCAATCCCAGGTAAGCCCCAGCATTTTTAGGATCGATCTGAATAGCGGCCTGGAATGCTAAAATCGCATCCTCATACTTACCTTCATTCAACAGACGAATGCCAAGCTCATACTGCTCCTGCCAGGACATCTGGGCCTGGGTCTGCTTATTATCTCCCGTGCCAGTATTCTTGCCACCACAAGCCAATAAACTCATAGACACACACAACAGCACAACGACCAATGTAATTCCCTTTTTCATATTGTATCCCTTTTCTCGCGTATATTGTAAATCAAGCTCATTCTATCACATTCTTATCATATCTACCAGTCTGGAATTTAGTATGCGTTCATAATATGGTAACCCCACAACTGATACTCCGGTCCATGGAAATATCACTCCAGCTTACTAAAAAGTTTGTCTCCGCATTTTATCACAGATTTTGTCATGCATGGAGATATCATTCTCACTGTCATCAGCCCGCCGAATCATCAATGGCTTCAAACAGATATTCCACCGTGTAGGGACCACCCATCATTTTATCCTCCAGGAAATGATATTCTCGAATCAACTCACCATCATCATTGTAATAATAATCCACATAATCATGGGTACGACCACCCCAAACCATTTCTTCTCTGGTCAGATAACCATTGTCATCATAGTGGTACAGCGTGTATATAACAGTACTCTTCTTTACGTCTTCCACCTCATTTTTGCGGATCAGCTGGCATTGTCCATTGTATATATACTCTACATAACTCTCCAGTCGATTATTTCTGGTCTGGTACACATCCTCCCGTACCAAATGATCATGTGAATCATATGTGTACATTACATGACGCGTGTATTTTCCGCCGACAAACATATACCAATAATCCGTCAGATTTCCACGTTCATCGTAATTGTATTCTACCATGGGCGTTCTTCTGCCTCGATTGTCTTCCATGCCCACTTCCAGATGAAGACCATTTTCATCCGTCAAGGAATAGTTTCCTACATTTTCCGGGATCACATGGCCATTACCGTCATAAAAGATAGGACTCCAATATTCATTACCATTCGGAGCAATGAATATAATCATATCCTTGCGTCCATTCTCATCGTACTCATAGCGGGTCCATCCATAAATCTCACCATCCGAATAGACGATCTGATGACCGGCAGGACGACGGGGACTTCCCTCTATTTCCGGCTCTCCCTGTTCCATTTCCTGCGTTTCTGTATCAGATCCTTCTGTAATCGCTTCCGCAATCGCCTCCGTAACCTCTTCCGCAGGTTCCTCCCCATATGTCTCCGCAGCCACTGTCGTTTCCAGAACCCCTACTTCTTTCATGGGAGCTGCTGCTCCACTGCATGCCGCCATAAGCCCCAAAACAAGTACCATGCATGCACCGGCCCCAGAAATTCTCCCTGTTCTTTTTCTACTCATACCCTCTGTCATGATCGTTTCATCCTACTTGTACGTATATCCACAGACAGCCCGCATTCCCATGCAGGCTGCCCATAATATTGTGATCGTTTATAGTCGCAACAGACTTATTCGTAAATGTAGATATAGCTGTAAGGTCCGCCAAACTCCGGATTGGGCTCATACCAATGGTACTCGCTGATCAGCTCACCGATACTCTTGTAAGTATAGGAGGTCCAAATATAAGGATTACCATCATTATCCAGCGTCTCCTGATATACCAAACGACCAGCATCGTCGTACTGATAATTGATATAGGTGGGAACACTGTTTCCGCTACTGTAATATGCATAGGATTGTTTTTGAATCAATCGTCCCTGAGAATCATACATAAACAGCGTCATATCATCTAAGCCAAATGCATTGTAAAAATCTCTCCGCAGCAACAGATTTGCTTCATCGTAAACGTATTCATAGCGATAATACTCGCCATCCAGGTATTCGATCAAGTTACCATTGTCATCATAGGCAAATCTTTTGCTGATCTGGCTACTGCTATATCCCATGGCCGTGATCCATCCATTGGCATCCGTCTCTACATACTCATAACTGGTCCACAGATCCGGGAACTGATGACCATTGGCATCATAATAGATGGGAGTCATGCTCTGTTCCGTACCATCCGCCTCTACATAGGCTTCACCGATTTTACGACCATTATCATCGTAATAGAACTTAGTCCAACCGGTAGGAGTTCCATCTTCCGGATTCTCATACTCCATACGATATCCAAGAGGTCGACGGGCCTCCGTAGGAGCCGTAGCCGCACCGCGGATGGCATCGATCATCTTCTGGATCTCTTCCTCATCCGTCAAAGCGTCAGCCTTGTCCAGCAGTTCCAGGATCTGATCCAATACACCGGGCTCATCCTTTTTCGGCAGCAGACTCTGGGCCAAATTAGCCAGCGCTTCGGCCTGCTTGTCAGCCGCGTCCTTAGCTGCATCTGCATCCAGCTCATCGGTAGATTCACCATTTGCGATCAGGTCGTCTGCCTTGGCAAAGTCATCCGCTGCGTTCTGGAACAGATCGCCGATAGTCTTATCACCCTCAGAAGTGGATACGGTGATATCGCTCCATACCAAAGTCTCACCCTCGCCCAGAGATGCGTAGGCATCCTGGATGGCAGCATCTGCCCAGGACAGATAAGCATTGGCTCTGCTTACGTATGCCTGTACGCTCTTAGGATTGATCTGGATGGCAGCTGTAAATGCCAGAATAGCATCCTCATATCTGCCTTCGTTGAGCAGACGAATACCCAGGTCATACTGATCTTTCCAGTTCAAGCCAGAGTCTGCTGTAGTCTCCTGCCCGACAGGTTTCTTGGTTTCATCCACGTTATTTTCCGCATTACCGCCACAGCCGGCCAACATGGACAATACCATGCATGCAGCTACTAACATCATCATCCATCTTGCTTTCATATGTTATCTCCCTTTTTTACGAATCCGTTCTATACCGTTTTTATTCGTAAATATAGTAATGGGTATAGGGTCCGACATATGATGTATTCGGATCCTGCCAAAAATACTTGCTGATCAGCTCACCCTCGCTATTGTAGGTATAAGAAACCCAAAGGAGCGGGGTACCATTGTCATTCAGAATCTCATGATATACCAATTGACCGGCATCATCATACTTGTAATTGACATAGCTGGGGGTCCGATTGCCCATGTCGTAATCCATGATATCCTGGATCTGGATCAGATTTCCCGCATTATCATAAATATAGTAGGACATAATATACAATGTGGATCCATCATAATACTCCTGCTGGATCAGACGATTTTCCTCATCGTACTTATATTCGGTTCGGTAGGAATAACCATATTCACTGTCTTCAAGGGTGATCAGATTACCTTTGGCATCATAGGTGAAATGCATACTCATATGATCACTGGTGTAACCCATGGCGATCAGCAGTCCGTTGGCATCCAGTTCCACGAATTCTCCCACATCTTTCAGAGGGAGCTCATGGCCATTGGCATCGTAATAGATAGGAGTCATAGGCCATTCTGTACCATCTTCTGCCACATAAGCCTCGCCGATCAAACGTCCCTTTTCATCATAGTATAGCTTGGTCCATCCGGTGATGGTACCATCTGCCGGATTTTCATATTCCATGCGATAACCAATGGGCAGTCGTCTGGCAGGCTTGATCGCTTCATTGCGGATCGCATCGATCAGTTTCTGGATTTCTTCGTCATCGGTCAGTTTGTCTGCTCTATCTAACAGCTCCAAAATCTGATCCAGCACACCGGGCTCATCCTTCTTAGGAAGCAGGCTCTGAGCCAGATTAGCCAGTGCTTCTGCCTGCTTTTCTGTCGCATCCTTGATGGTCTCATTGTCCAGTGTGTCGGTGGACTCACCGTTTGCGATCAGCTCATCGGCCTTATCAAAGTCCTCCGTAGCCTCCTTATACAGATCGCCGATGGTCTTGTCACCCTCGGATGTAGATACAGTAATATCGCTCCATACCAAAGTCTCACCCTCACCAAGAGACGCGTAGGCATCCTGGATCGCAGCATCTGCCCAAGCCAAATAAGCATTTGCTCTATCTACATAAGTCTGGGCGCTCTTAGGATTGATCTGAATGGCAGCAGTAAATGCCAGGATGGCATCTTCATATCTGCCTTCATTGAGCAGACGAATCCCCAGATCATACTGGTCTTTCCAGTTCATACCGGAATCCGCATTGGTCTCCTGACCGATGGGATTCTTGGTTTCACCTGTATTAGAATCGGTACTACCGCCACAGCCCACCAGCATGGACAGGATCATGCAAAGGCTCAGCAGATATACAAACAATCTATTCTTCATACTACTTCCCTCTTTTATTCACTGTGTCTCATTATGGAGAACAGCTGTTATTTTTTCTTTCCGCCAAACAATTTTGCAAAGAGACCTTTCTTTTCCGGCTCCTTTGCCTTCTTCTCTACCACAGTCTTTTCTTCCTTCTTTGCAGGCTGAGGTGCTTTTACCGGTCTCGCACTAAATGCAGACACCGTACGATCAAACTCATCGTCATCCTCGTCCTCATCCTCAAAGAATTCTTCCGGTTCCGGCTCAGGCTGTGCTACCTTTTTTGCGGGCTTGCGGGCAGAAAAGGTGGAAACGGTCTTATCAAAATCCTCGTCTTCTTCCCAGTCATCGTCATCGTCTTCCTGAGATGCCGAATCCCAATCGCTTTGCTTCCAGCTATCCTGCTTCCAGGCAGGCTCGGCGGGCTCATACGGTGCAAAGTCCTCAGCAGGCTCCTCTTCCACGGGAGCCGACTTCTTTACAGGCTTACGCATATCCAGACTGGAGACTGTCTTATCAAAATCATCGTCGTCTTCCCAGTCATCGTCATCTTCCCAATCGTCGTCATCTTCTTCAACTACAGATGCCTTAGAATGATTCACAGCTACATATACCGGCTTCCGAAATGCCATCAGTGCTTGCTCCAATTCCTCAGGACTGGCAAATCGCTCTGTCTGGACATAAGCGCAGGCCTTCATAACCGCTGCTTTCAAAGCATCACTGCCATGGGCAGGCTCGGGCATGGGCTGCCCCATCACACGGGCATTCAGCGCACGCTCTCTGTCACGAAACTGGATAGGCTGAGGAGCTGGGGGCATGTAAGGCAGACGGCTGTCATTCAGGTAACGGTACAGCACCATACCCAAAGAATACAGGTCCGCAGCAAAGCCATACTTTTCTCCCTTGTAAACTTCGGGAGCCATGTAGGTATAAGTACCCTTCTTGGACATAGCGGATACAGTCTTCTCTGCCACACGGGCCACACCAAAATCACCCAGTTTAAAATCTCCGTCATCGCTGACAAAGATATTTTCAGGCTTGATATCTCGGTGCAAAATACCTTTTTTACGACACAGTTTTAATGCTCTGGAGATATCAATACCCAGACGAACCACATCCTCTTCCTCCAGAGGATGATTGCGGATATAGGTCATCAGAGGTGTCAACAGCTCCATGCGGATCAGGATATCCCAACCGATACCGTCCTCATGCTGCACCACCATATGATCCTCATAGCTGACGATGTTGCTGTTGCCCTTTAACTGGCTCATCAGCGCAAACTCCGCCACGATATCTTCCACACAACTGCGGAAATACTCGGTAACGCTCTTGTCGTCCATGCCTTCTTCGTAGGCAGCACGAATATCCGCATCATTGTGAGGAATAGTGATCACTTTCAAAGCAGCCTCATAGGCTCTGCCAAATTCTTCTCTGCGGATCCGGAACACCTTACCAAAGCTTCCCTCTCCGATCAGTCCGACATTCTGCCATCCGGGCCATGTATTTGTCGTCATACTCTGCTCCTCCGTAACCTAACTACTTTCCGTTATCTTTTTATTCTACCTTATCTTCCGAAGGCACTTCATCGGAAGTTTTCTTTTTTGCTTTTCCTTTGCGGTCTTTTGGGGACTTTTTTGTGTCAGGTCTCTTTTTGAGCAGACCCGGTAACTTCTGCACTGCAACCAAAATACCGGCGCCTAACACAAAACCGATCACGGTAATGACAGGGAGACCGTACAGATCCATACACAGATTCAATACCCACTCCACAGGCAGGAATAAAAGCACAGCCTCTGCGATCAACACACCGGCATAGGCCCACTTGCCCCATTTCTTTTCTGCAGTCCACAGATATCCCACCAACTTGACCATCAAACCGACCATGACGGTACGGAAAGCGGTTCCCATCAATACAGAAGGAGTATCATAATCACTGGGAACTTGTGCATAGACCCATGTCAGACTCATCTCTGCCTGGGCACTGTATTTGTCAAAACTCAGTGCTTCGGTCATCATAATGGCCAGCACCACCAAAATCGCAGTATTGATCAGCACACCAGCCCAGCGACGATCCAGCAGCTGACGCTTGCGCAGCAGATACCAGCTGGTCCACAGCCCCGCAGGGAAAGCGATACCCAAGATACCCCACATTGGATACTGGATCAATGCGCCCAGTGCTTCCACTTCACCTTCCATCAATCCAGTACTTCCATAAATGCCAGCCATCAACAGCAAGACAACCACCACGGCCATAGATTTTCCTCTCTTGCCGTCTTCTGTCTTCCGCAATTTGGGCCACCAGCATCCCATCATAGTCATGGGAACGATCAACCATACTACCATCATCATTACAAAGCGGAAGGTCTCATATCCCGGATCCATGAAGACACGCAGATAGTTGGATAAATCAAAAAATACATCCCAGTGAAACAGCAGGGTGGTCAACACCAAAACACCGGCAAAGGCAGCCACACCGATCATAGGCTTCACCGACCAGTTGGAAGGCTTCTTTTCTTTCACAGCTTTTGGTGCCTTGTTTTTAACAGGCTTTTCCTCTGTTATCTTAGGAGCTTCCTCCTTCGTGGAGATCTCACCCTTTACAGGTCCTTCCTTTACAGGTCCTTCCTGCACGGGCTCCTCCTCTTTGGGCTCTGTCACAGGGCCCACCCCCAACAACAGGCCTTCTAAGGCATGGCGCATCTCTTCCGGAGAACCATAGCGATCCTCAGGACGGTATGCACAGGCTTTTAATACAATGGTTTGCAGTCCTTCGCTGCCATGAGTCGGTGCCGGCATAGTCTCGCCGGACATACGCATCTCCAATGCCTTCTCACGGTCACTGTAGGTCAGCGGCTGAGGGTAGGCAGGCAGGAAGGGTGTTCTATTATCGTTCAGGTAGCGGTACAGCACCAGGCCCAGAGAGCAGATGTCTGCCGCGTAACCATATTTTTCACTTTTAAATACTTCGGGCGCCATATAATTGTAGGTACCCTTGCGAGACATGACCGTGATGGTCTTTTCTGCCACACGTGCCACACCAAAATCACCCAGTTTGAAATCTCCATCCCGGGACACAAAAATATTCTCAGGCTTGATGTCACGATGGAGGATGCCACGCTTGCGGCACAACTCCAAGGCATGACACATATGAATGCCCAGCTGGATCACATCATTTTCCGTCAGAGGATGTTTCTTACCATAGTCCGGCAACGTGGTCAGCAACTCCATACGGATCAGGATATCCCAGCCCACGCCCTCTTCATGCTGGACCACCATGTGATCCTCATAGCTGACGATATGACTGTTGCCCTTTAACTGGCTCATCAGAGCAAACTCCGCCACGATATCCTCCACAAAACTGTGGAAATACTTAGTGACGCTCTCCTCGTCCATACCCTCTTCATAAGCGGCCTTTACATCGCTCTGAGAGGCAGGGATGGTGATCACCTTCAGGGCGGCTTCGTAAACCTGTCCATACTCCTCACGTCTGATTTTATATACTTTGCCAAAGCTGCCTTCGCCCAGCAGCCCCACATTTTCCCAACCGGGCCAGGTATTGATCATAACGATGGTTCCCCTTTATGTAACTTCTTCAAGTAATTTTACAAGTATTCCATGAACCACATTTGGCGCCGCTAAAGCTGCGGCGCCGAATATGATTTCATTTCTATTTTGTCGTGTTTATTCTTCGCTTTCTGCCTCTTCAATATCTTCCAGGATGTTTACCAGGTTGTTGCGGAATACCTGATAGTCCACACCCATGAAGCCCAGGAAATGTACTTCCTCGATATCCTCATGATTGAACAGATAGATCTGCTTCTGGGTCAGGTAGCCTTCCGGGTACAGAACTGCCATGTAATCATACTTGGTATCCTTACTCTTCTGCAGAATACCGATGATCATCATCTTCTTGTTGGCCTCTTTTACTGTAATAACACTGCCGATGGGCAATAAATTGCTTGCTTTCATATCGTATCTCCCTATGCTATTTCAAAACTCACCTTATACGTGTCTTCCTATGCGTCATAAACATCCCAGGCATCACTTAATTTCCCAAAGCCCTCGGTAAACATATCCACAATATCATTTCCGGTATCAACCACGTTCATAACGGTCTCTGCATCATTCCAGCCAAGCGCCTGGAATAAGCTGCCACCGCCCTCTGCACCAATGGCTTCCTGGATCACCTTACCAACGGTAGTACCCAGATTCCAGCCTGTTCCCAGAATCTCACCACCGACTTTCACTACACCAATAGCTTCCATCAGTTCAGGTACCTGTTGGCTCAACAATGCCAGGTCCAGCTTCACATTGCCTAACGACGAATGGGTCACGATATCTACCACACCATTCCATCCCTGCTTCAGCTGAGACGCGCCCTCTTTCAAGGTCATGCCATAGTCATCCAGCTGAATCACCTTATCCTTCAGCACGGAAATATTGTTGACAATGGACACGAGTCCACCAGCTGTATATACAGCAGCGCCAATATTTTCACCCAGTTCCTCGTTGCCAAGCGCGCCACCTATGGCTCCGCCAATCTCCTTGGCTTTATCCTTTAAGACATTTACTTTGCCAACTTCCTCCACATCACCAGCCCAGCAATTGTAGATATCTGCAAAGCTGTTAACAATGGTATTTGCACCATACGCCGTGCTGACAGCCGCCAATCCGGTGGCAAGGCCTCCACTGCCTATGGCTGCGCCCCAGCTGGCCACAATGGATGTGCAGGCACCAATGGTGCTGACGACTGCCCCACCGGTCTTGACGATCTTGTAGACCAAGCCTTTTTCCTGGTAGGAATCGATCGCGGCATCCACCGCGTCTGCAGCAGCTACCAGACCGTCTTCGATCTTATCGCCAACCCATTCGATGCCATCCTGGGCAAGGTCGACACCCTTGTCGATCACGTCTCCAGCAAAATCCAGCGCAGACTCCACGCCATCTTCTACCACATCCACGACCTTGGCCACGCCGGTAGAAACATCCTCATACAAGTCTGCCGCGCCATCACACAGCTTATCCCACCAGTTCTTTTTCTTTTCCTTTTTCTTGGTGGTTTTTTTCTTAGAACCACTGTCAGACTTCTTTTTACCGACAGCATTACTAATGGTCTGCTGCATCTTATCCACATACTGTTTGGGGGACAGATTTGCATCTCCGCCGCCAAAGTATTTGGCCAACTGCTCGTCCATAGACTGATAGGTCTGAGCACTGGTTTTTGCCAGCTTCGAACCAGTCTCCAGGCTGGCGATCAATTGTTTGCAGCCTTTTTGTGCACTGTTCATCTTACCCAGAAAGTTTCTGGACAACGCCTCACTCCAGTTGCCATTGACCCTGGTCAATATAGAACTGGTCGTACCAAAAAGTGCTTCATATTCTTTTTGCAAAGATGCCATCTCGGTACTCTGCGCAAGCAGCTCCTGTGGCGTCAACTGTATCTTTGCCATAGCTTTTCTCCGCTCTTTATACTTCTGTTACTCTAACCAGAATCACTGTCACGTTATCTTTACCGCCATGTTCCAGTGCGGTATCGATCAGCGCGTCTACACACAAACGCACATCTTCATGCTCTTTCATGATGGCGCAGATCTCTGCATTGGACACCATATCCGTCAGTCCATCACTGCACAGCAAAAACTGATCTCCATCCTGTAATTGTCCCTTTGCCACATAAGGCTCCAGCTCCATCTCATCGGGCCAGATACCCAGATGCTGCGTCAGACTGGGCTTGCGACGGATCCCCTGTTCGGCTAAAAACTTAGCATCGGTGTGATCCTCAGAAATCTGCATAAACTCATCCTGACGCAGACGGAAAGCCCGGCTGTCACCCACATTGCAGATGTAAGCATAGTCATGATTCAGATATAACATCACCGCAGTGCTTCCCATACGGCCAGAACCCAGCTCTTCGGACTTCTGACACACGGCATCGTTCATCTCTTTGACCAGATCCGTCAAATATGCCTTAGGCGGCTGGATAAAATCTGCCAGGATCTTCTGGTGCTCTTTGGCAGTCTGTGCTGCCAGGAAAGAAGCCTCCTCACCATAGCTTTCTCCACCCATACCATCGAACACACCATAGCACTGTTCACGCTCCAAAGGCTGTTCGATCATCACTGCAGTTTTCAGGCCTCGATTCTCCTTAGGCAGCAGACGGTTGTCAAAATAAAAATTGTCTTCGTTGTTAGTCCGGCGACGACCGATATTGCAGCCACAGGCTGCCTGAATCTTAAATGCCATACGTCTTCATCTCTCCTATCTCTTCAAACTACACAAAGAAGTCAGGATCTGCCCCTGCCTTTTTCTCCTCGACCGTTTTCTCTTCGGTCTCTGCAGCGGCTTTCATAGCATCGGTCTTCAATGCTTCTTCCTTCAGCACGCTCAATACTGCTTCTTCGGTCTTTTTGATCATTTCAGGCAACCCTGTGGTAAAGACCTCAGCAGTCTCATCCATGTATCCTTCGGCTTCTACTGCCAGAATCGCATCCGCATGGATCATTTGTACTGCTACCTGATGAGTCATACCAAAAGGATACATCACGGTCAGATACTCATATACCTCACCGGTCTCCAGACTTCTGGGATAATAACCGGCGATCATCAGACTGGCCGTATTGCCCTTACCTAAATTCACTCTAACAACGGTACCTAAAGCCAGTAATTTATCCATTTCTTCCTCCTTACCGGCGCTTAGCGCTCCGTCCTTTTCTGATATCCATACAGCAATGCAGCCTTATCCAAAATATCGGCAGCTTCCTCAGGAGTCTTACCCTGAGCACCTTCGTACATCTTTTCCAGCGCGGCATAATACTTCTTGCCGTTCTGACCCACATTGCCTTCAAACAACACTGACTTAATATCCTCTGCCAGTACCACACCTACACTTTCCTTGCCGGAATAGCCCAAAGGATACTTGACTGCCACATAAGCCAGGGTCATCTTTCCTTCTTTTGTCACCATGCGAGATCCCAGCAGAAACAGCTTCTCATTGTGCGCTTCTACTACAGAACCAATCGGTAATACACATCCCATGTAACTATGTCCTTTCTGATTTCACTCAAAACCAACCTTTGATCCAATTGCCCACGGCCTTACCGGCATCCTTTGCACCTTCCCATGCCGTATCAACAACATCTACGACTACCTTGCCCACATCCTTGGCAGTGTCCACAACGATCTCTGCGGTGTCACGGATAATTTCATGGGTTACTTCTTCCACATCCGAAATGAAATCTGTTGTATTATCCATGAACTCACGGAATCCCTCATGAGCAGAATCCATCAGCCCATCCCAGCTGTCAGAAATATCGAATCCAAGAGCATCTTCAATCAGTCCTACTCCCGGAAGGCCACTCACAAAGTCCACGCCTATACTGCCCAGAACGTCGATTGAAGTAATACCAATAGTGTCGATGAAGTCACCAATGGCAACAGACGTACCGGCAATAAAATTACCATTCATCCATTCTTCCACTGTCTTCTCAGTACATTCACTGCTGCGCTGCGCGATATCGCCCTCAAAGACCTCTTTCAATGTTCCAATGACGGCACTTCCGTACACATTGCCCTCAAAGATCTCATCGATGAAATCATAAGCAGTATCCCATGATACATTACCGGTTATGATATCATAAGTAATGCTGATACTGGTGGTCAGGTGGCTTCCCAAAATATCTTCAATCTTGTCACGTACACCTTCTGGCAACTGACCATATTTGTCTGCCATCCATTCCAGACCTTCGCCAGCAGTATTCCAGTCATTCTTCAACTGTTCCCAGGCATACTCACCAAAATCGCTGAGCACACCACCCACTTTGCCCCAGTCTACATCCTTGAGTACATTGGCTACTCCACCACCAGCTGCTGCAATACCGCCAAAGCCAGTAACGCCGCCAGCCACTCCGGCAATACCGCCGATGGTACCAGCTACGCCTGCAATGCCTCCTCCGATGGTTCCCAGGAAAGAATCTCCATTCATCACCTTGGACAACAGGGAATCCATAGATTCAAAGGTCTTGGCACTGGTAGCTGCCATATTACCGCCCTGCTCCAGCAGAGCGATCACGTTGGCAAATCCCTTCTGGGCACTGGTCAGCTTACCAACAAAATTATTAGCCAGATTGGCGCTCCAGTTCTGGTTCACCTGAGTTAACAGGGTATTGGTCTGTCCAAACAGACTCTCAAACTCTTTCTGCAGGCTGAGCATTTCCTGGCTCTGTGCCAGCAATTCTGCCGGCGTTAATTGAATTTTTCCTGCCATGCTCGTTCTCCTCTATATATTACAGCTGAATATCGCCCATATTACAAATGGGGATCGATTTCATCATAATAGCAATTTCTGTGCCATCCGGAGCAGTGATCGTATCCCAATGATTCATGTGAGGAAATGAGATGTCCGGAGTAGGATCAATAATATCATTAATCTTATCTGCCACATTTTGGACGGTATCAAATACGGTGTTTACAGAATCATGTACCACATTAGGGATATTATCAATAATATTGGTAACCGTATCGCTGATGGAATCCACGATTCCACTAACCTGCTGACCGGCTGACTCCCCAGGATTGATCCAAGGAATCTCCACAACAGGAGTATGGTGCTGGAAAATAGGATCTCCAACATTGGGAATATTCTCAATAATACTTCCGATACCAGAAATCTGTCCGGGACCCTGCCAAACCTGTCCGATGTCCTGGATCTCAGAGCCGATATCATCGAACAACTCTTTGAGCTTATCCAAACTTCCACTGATCCAGCCACCAGTTCCCACATGGTCAGGATTAAACTGATCCATCATTTGATCTGCGATACCGCTAACAGCATCGCCCATACCACCAAACATATTGCCCAGAGCACCGCCTGCAGCACCTAACAGACCGCCACCCACAGTGGAAACCACTCCGGCAGGGATCGCCAGTACCTTGGCCAGGATAGACTCTACGCCCTGGAACAGGCTGGAGATAGACTTTTCTGCGCCGTCCAACTCACCTTCTACTTCTTTTAATACATTCAAAAAGCTGTTTTCATCGTCCTGCATACGGTTGATCAGCTTTTTGCACTCTTCCATCAGCTCGTCGATCACACTTTTTTCTTTGCAGGTCCAGTCTGCGTGAGACTTGACCGATGTGATCAGCTGCTGAGCCTTTAGGATCTCATCATTGGCAGTCTGGCAGGCTGCTACCAGCTGCTGCATCAAATACGCATCATATGATAATGTCATAGCAACCTCCTAGAATGCACCGAAGATACGGGAAGAAATCTTTTTATCCAGATTCTCAAAGGTATCTGCCGTCTTATTTACATAGGTTTTGAATTCCGTCAATACTTTTACCATATCCGCTGCCTGCTGAGCATAGCCCCTCATGACGCGAATATAAGAATCACTGGCATCACCGTCCCAGGAAGACTCAATACGAGCCAACAATGTCTCCAAACGACGATTCAATGCTTCCAGATCTGCGATCTGCTTTTCCAAATTTGTCTGATTGGTACGCAGGGCAGAGATCTCAACTTTTAATTTTGCCATACTTCTGTCCCTCCTTACTTAAAACAGGCCCTTCAGGAAATCGCCTACATCATCCATGGCGTCCTTCACCTTATCCATCAAATCATCGTTTTTCTTACTAGTTTTACCAGAAGAACTGCCGTGGCTACCGCCACCACTGCCTCCTCCGTTGCCACCGCCGCCATAAGTCTTTCCGGAACTGCTTTTTGCCACAGTGCTGCCACCTGCGATCGCACCTGCAGTACCAGCTGCCACGGATGCTGCTTTGGCTGCTGCCTCAGCTGCACTGGCTGCTGCCTGGATGGCTTTCTTGATCTCCTCATCCAGCTTCTGGTAGCGATTGACTACTCTCTGAATATAAGCTGCCGTCTCTTCCAGCTTTTCGATCATGGCGGTCTGACGACGCTCCATTTCGTTGGCCTTTTCTACGATGGCATTGCTCATCTCACCCTTAAACTCCAGGGCCTGATTCTTCATACTGCGGATCGCTGCACGAGAATCCTTCAGAACCTGAGCAGATTCTCTCAAACGCTTGATATCCTTGGCCGCAGCGTCTTCATCTATGGTAATACGGCCATTCTCATCAAAATATGCCATACCTTATTCCCCCTTCAATCCGCGGTAGATCTCCAGACCAAACTTCTCTTTGGTCAGGACCTCTGCCTGGCCGTCTTCCTTTTCCTGGTAAACACGGCCTTCGCATTCTACATATATTTCTACAGACGTTCTTTCTCCTACCCGATTGCTCTTGACAGAGAAAATACGACTGATCCGTTTCTTGTTGATCTTATCGGCAGAAACCAATTCTGCCTGAGCTGCATAGTTCGGGGGCAACATACCTCCGATCCAGGTCTGCAGCATACTGTCATCGATCTCCACGATGTGGATACCATCCTTGGCAATGACAGTGGATACGATCCGACCCTCGTAAAAATGGAATCGGTTGTTTCTGATCGCCTTCTTTTGTCCTGCGGCGATCATGATATCGATGGAAGATTCCAGCGTACCGAAAAAGATAGGATCCAGTAATCTTCTGGACTCGGCATCCACTTCCATCTCTCCCATAAAGTCCTCCAGAAGGATACCCTTCTTTGCCAGACCTTCTTTGGATTCGCTTTCATAGACTTCGCGTCTCTGCTGTATATCACCCATGGCTGCCACATAGGCATAGTCAATATATTTTGCCTGGAGCAGCGCTCCCAAGTAGTACAGCTCCTCCGGCTTGAGAATGATTTCCTTCTTCATGTGGTCCCCTTTACACGTTTCTTACTTTTGCTGCCACTTCATCTTCATGACGAATGTATTCTTCTGCAAAACGCTCCAATAGTGAAGCATACTCCGTAAAGAACTGCTCCACTTCTTTAAACTCTCTTCGAACATATAGGATCTTGCTGGCAAAGGCACGTTCTGCGTCACCCTGCCATTCACCATTGAGACTGTGTACCAGGATCTCCATGGTGTCCATATTGTAACGCAGCGTATCCACAGTGGTACGGATCTCCGCTGCCATGGAATGCATGCGATCGGCATCTACAGTGATCTTCATATTCACTTCCTCCTGATTTCCCCGGCGGTTGCCCGGGGCTGCCGCGATCGCAGCAGCCTCGGGGAGCCCCATAGGGATCGCTTCTTATACGCCGAAGCTGTTCATGGTGGACTGCAGAGCCTGGTCGGTCTCCTGCAGCTTCTGAGCTGCGGTGTCCATCAACTTAGCGTAATCTTCGATCATCTGGGAGAAGTTGTTGAAAGTAGGCTGCATGCTCTCATACTTTGCAACGTAAGCTGCCTGAGCATCGCCCTTCCAAATCTCGTTCAGACCCATGATCAGAGTACGCATCTTGGTCATAGCCTCATCGTGAGAACCCTTCAGACCTCTCAGTTCGTTTGCCTTTCCGGTTAATAATTCGGGAGTTACCTGGATCAATGCCATAGTTGTATCCACCTTTCTTAAAATATTTTTATTTTGTATCCCCTATGGGGTCATACACTTAGTAATGATTGGTTGCAGGGATGTAAACTTTACATTCCCATATTTGCAGCGGCAGCCGCTGCCATCTCTGCTTCCAGAGAACGGATTTCCTCTTCGATCACCACACCAAGCTGAGCGAGGGAAGCACGGATCTGCTCCATATCCCCTTTGGGGGCCAGAGCTTCTCTGCGGATCTCCAGCAATTTGTCCAGCACGGCGATACCGGCGTTACCTTTCCATCCGTCTCCTGCCATAAATTCCAGTTCCTGCAGGCCTTTCAGCGCCAGATTCAATTCATCCTCCGCATGGTTCAATTTCATGTTGTAATGAGATATGGTCTCATCGTAGGTATTAATGATCTCCATGCCCCGTCCTCCTACATTCTGGAAATAATGGTAATATAGTCGCCATTCCAAACCCCTGCCTGAGCCAATGTCTCATTTTCTTTGATCGGGCGTTTCTGGCGATTCAGGTACAGGCAGTGATAATACGCATTCAGGTGCAGATCTTCGTCTCTGTGGTTTAACACCTCAAAAATGTCCTCTGTCACCTTCTTGCCGGGTTCGTCTGTCGGCACCTCTATATCCAATACAAATCGTTTGTTTTTATCTGAAATCGTAACAATGATACTCTTCATCCTCGCACCACCTCCAAACACTGACACAGCTGCTTCCAGCGGTCCGCCAGCTGGATTGCGGGATCTCCGCTTTCCTTCCAGCCAAAATCCAGGATCGGATCATAGAAGGTGCCCTGTTTTTCAAATACCAGGCCACTCATCCATTCTTCTGTCTCCATAGAAAACAAATCGGTCGGTTTCTCCAGCGGTCCTACTGCCTCCGGGATCTCCTTCAGCACCTGCTGCAGCTGTTCCGTGGTCT
>JAFYLG010000008.1 GCA_017537225.1 Lachnospiraceae bacterium | reverse complement strand
TCCGGGGTGCATACGGACAAATCCCGTCTGATTTCTAACAGGAAGTCAGACGGGATTTTCGCTTTATATTACGAATTATGGAGGACATACCATGAAAACCTTAATATCTTGTGCCTATAAGATGGATAATTGCTGTGTGGAACTGATATTCAGCGACGGCAGTATGATTGCGATTGACACTATCGCCGTTGAGAACGAGATTGCTGACAATATGTATCAGCGGTCAGAGCTGGATTATTTGATCTACAATGCTCCTTTGGAGTATGCAGACCTTATCTTGAACGGCGATCCCGAAACCTATTTGAAAACTGTAACAGAATACAAGCCTTTGGATAGCTGACAACACGCTGCCCGCAGGAGAAAATCCTGCGGGCGTTTTTGTGTTTATATTATTTTCCTCCGTTGGGTGTCAATTTGGGAAAGAAAATGGCTATCTTAAAGCCCTTTCCCCACTGGGAAGCAGCTTCCAGGCGAAGGTTTAGATCATCAGCCATCTTCTTAACCAGGTAAAGCCCCATACCAGTAGCCTTCTTTCTGCTGTCAGTAGAATCCCCGGTAAAGCCCTTTTGAAAAATATACGGCAGATCATATTTTTTTACACCGATGCCGTTATCCTCAACAGAAAGGACATCTGCGGTCTCCGAATGTATCATGGAGATTGTTAGCATGGGACTATCGCTGCTATATTTAATAGCATTGCTCACGATCTGTCCCAACATAAACTGAAGCCCTCTACGGTCTGTATAGACTGTTTCAGATTGCAGTTTATTGAGAATTACAAACTGCTTTTCTTCCAGAAGTGGGGCATAGTCCTCCAGAACTTCCCCCAAGCAGTCATTCAAATTGACATCCTCAAACCGATAATCCTTTGTACTGCTCTTTAACCGGGCATAGTACAGCATCTGCGTGACATCCTCCTGAAGCTGACTGCGGACATAATCCAGCTTTGCTTGCAAGGAAGGAGATATTTCGTCGTTCCGGTTATCCAGGAGCATGGTCAGCAACGATAGGGGCGTTTTCGCTTCATGTGCCCAGCCTTCCACATATTCTTCATAGTCCTGTAGGGCATCTGCCATACTGCTGCTCTCAGTTTTGTGTTCCTGTAAAACTGAGGCCAGAAGCCGGATAGATTCTCCTTCTTCCCGGCTGATGACACTGAGCAGCCGTTCCTCGTTGCAGATGGTAGGATCACTGAGAAAATCCCGGAACAGCTCCCGGCGGGTGGTCTCCCACTTGTTTAGTACAAACAGAATCGCTGAAAACAGAAGGATGCTTGTCAGAACTACTAACCCGATCAAGGTTTGAAATGCCTGAATGTCAGAAATCCAAAGAATGATAGCACAAAAGCAATCCACGCCCAGCAGCAACAGCAGCCAGGGGTAGTACCGTTCTATCATGCGCCAAAGCTGCTTCATGGAGATACCTCCGCTTCCAAACGATAGCCCATCCCACGAACCGCAACGATTCGTTGCTTCATCTCAAGACCGGACATTGTTTTTTTCAGCCGGGTCAGGTTAACTTGCAAGGCATTTTCGTCTATGTATTCCGTGGTTCCCCATAGTGCTATGCAAAGCTGCTCCGTTGTGACCAGAGCATCGCCGCCGGACAAAAGAGCAACCAACAGTTTTCCCTGATTTTTTGGAAGCACCACAGAGGTATTATGAATATAAAGCGTGTACGTCTGCTGGTCTAACAGGAAGTCTGGTCCCTCTATGAGATTGGTACGACCTTCATACCTTTTGAGAATATTGGATACCCTGGCAAGAAGTCGATCTTTTCTGCATGGCTTCGTCAAATATTCATCTGCACCCAACTGGAACGCTTGCAGTTCATCCTTTACCTGATCTCTGGAAGTCAGCACCAGGACGGGGATAGCGGTTTTATTCTTTAGCTCCTGGCAGATTTGAAAGCCACTGATCTCCGGTAAATTCAGGTCTAAGATCACAAGGTCGGGATGGAGGGCTGCCAAGAGCCGAGCGGCATCTTCAAACTCGGTGATTGTCTCCACAAGATACCCGTCCTTTTGCAGCATATTGCAGAGTTCTTCCCGCATATAGACTTCATCTTCCACAACAGCAATCCTTTTCACGACAGCACCTCCTTCCCAATTATTCTTCTCTCTGCGGCTGCATCAGTGTTAGCAAATACCGATCACTGGAGCGCTTGACCACTCTCATATAAATATATTCTATCACGCAAAGTAGCAAAATCATAGCATCAGATACGAGCAGCATTTCAGACGCAGTCCCACGGGTTCGGGACGAGAGTATCCCTGTAAACAACGCCCTGACTCCAAACAGACTGCTGACAGCCGCAACCAATACGGGAAGTCCCATAAACCAGGTAATTTGATTTCCAGCAGACTGGCAAAGGGTTTCGTAAGTGGCTCCCAAGCGGATCAGGGTCTGGTATCTGCGCCCGGTTTTCTGCTGGCTCATCAGGAACTGAACACCCACGATGGTGTTGGCAACCACCATGAAGACAATCGCAAGATAGAGGGTAATATAGCTGGATGCTACGGTGTAGAAAAGCTTGCGTCCCATATTCTGAATATAGCTTTCATATTCGATACCTATTTTGTCCAGCTTCTCGTTCAGACCGGAATAGGCAGTTATAAGGCTATTTCCTTCCATAGCCTGTTCGCTGAGTACCGCATTTAC
>JAFYLG010000085.1 GCA_017537225.1 Lachnospiraceae bacterium | reverse complement strand
TCCCAGGATCACACCAAATCCGCCGTACAGCATCATCAACAACGCGGCATCGGGCATGATTTTACTATAAACAGCACGAACGATCAGGCACAGTACCACAGACTTTCCCACATCGCCGGCAAACACCACAGCACCGGCTTTGGGCCCCAGCACACGCAGAGCATTTGTGGTGCCAGAGTTGCCGCTACCCTTGGTACGGATGTCCACATTCATATGTTTTCCTACGAAATAACCGGTTTGAAACAGGCCAAACACATAGCCTGCTACCAGACATAATACACGGTGAAGCATCATTTAATTCTTCTCTGTCCTTTCGCGAATCAAGAATTTCAAGGAAGTGCCACGGAAACCGAATGCATTGCGGATCTGATTCTCCAGATATCTGGTATAGGAGAAATGCATCAGTTCCTTGTCGTTAACAAACACAACAAAAGTCGGAGGCTTTACTGCTACCTGAGTCATATAGAATAACTTCAGGCGCTTGCCCTTGTCGGACGGAGGCTGCTGCATGGCAACGGCTTCCATCATGATCTCGTTCAGCACGCCGGTGGATACACGCAGGTTCTGATTTTCCAGTACCACATCGATGTACTCAAACAGCTTGGGCAGTCTCTGTCCGGTCTCGGCAGATACATACAGGATCTCTGCATAGGGCATAAATGCCAGCATCTCACGAACCTTGGCGGAGAACTTGTTGACCGTCTTATCATCCTTGTTCTTCACAGCATCCCACTTGTTTACGGCGATGATGATACCCTTGCCGCGCTCGTGAGCAATACCGGCGATCTTGGAATCCTGATCGGTAACACCCTCAGTAGCATCGATGACCAGAACGACAACATCGGCACGCTCTACCGCTGCTACAGTACGAATGATGGAATAACGTTCCAGTTCCTCTTTGATCTTATTCTTACGACGTAAGCCCGCAGTATCGATCAGAACATACTCTTTGCCATTGCGCTTGATGGTAGTATCGATGGCATCACGGGTAGTACCTGCAATATCAGATACGATCACGCGGTTCTCACCCAGCAGTTTGTTGATAATGGAAGACTTACCTACATTGGGCTTACCAACGATGGCAATGCGAGGACGATCATCCTCCTGAACTTCATCGGAACCAGGCTTAAAGTGAGAAACCACTTCATCCAGCAGATCACCGATACCCAGACGAGATGCAGCAGATACGGCGATAGGATCGCCAATACCCAGGTTGTAAAACTCGTATACATCAGGAAGCATCTTCTGATAAGCGTCTACCTTGTTTACAGCCAACACAACAGGCTTATTGCTGCGACGCAGCATATCAGCCACCTTGGAGTCAGCATCTACCATACCCTGACGCACATCGGTCACAAACAGAATAACATCAGCAGTATCGATGGCGATCTGCGCCTGCTCTCTCATCTGAGACAGGATGATATCTCTGGAATCAGGTTCGATACCGCCGGTATCGATCAGGGTGAACTGGTGATTCAGCCAGGTGCACTCTGCATAAATACGGTCTCTGGTTACACCGGGAGTATCCTTTACGATGGAGATACGGTCACCGGCCAGTACATTGAACAATGTGGACTTACCTACATTAGGGCGGCCCACGATCGCTACGATAGGTTTACTCATACTTTATTTACACTCCTTATTCTCATAGGGCTGGTAGTTTTCTGCCTGCCCACGGACCGAAGCCTGATTACCGGCCTCGATAATACTGGTTACAAAATCATATCCGCCCGATTCTACAACATCGATCGGAATTTGTAAAGCTTCTTCCAACTGTCCCACTGTGATGTCATCCAGGAACACATCCTCACCGCTTCTAAGCATCACCGAAGGGATCAGCAGGCGATTGCCTAAAGTCTGTCCCTTAAGCTGTGCCATCAGATCCTGACCGGTGATCAGACCTGCTACGGTGATGGTCTCACCAAAGAAATCATTGCGGATAGGGTAGATATGAGCTGTCACCTTCGGGAACTTCTCCTGGATCTTTTCCACTAACTCCTGCAAATATACCGCAGCCAGACGACCGGTGGCCAGAGAGATCTCTACTTCTCTGTCGTCTCCGTTCATACCGTCCAGCACTTCGGATACCTCTTCTTTCAGCAGACGAACCATACCCACACCATTTTCCAGCTGAATATATCCGTCATAACGGTCCTCCTCAGGAAGTTCACGGCCGGCCATAATATAAAACTCATCACTGGCCTGTACAAAATGGATGCCGTGCTCCGCGTAGATCTTTTTCTGCCATGCTTCGATCTGATCGATGACCCTGGCAGAACCTTCTGCATCAAATGTGGTCATAGGATAGAGACCATCTCTGTACTTGGTGACACCCACAGGAACCACCGACAGACTTCCCATATGAGGAATGAAGCGAGCCAGATCTCCAATGGTACGATCCAGTTCCTCTCCATCATTTAAGCCGGGACACAGAACGATCTGACCATTCATTTCGATCCCTGCCTCATACAACGCCTGGATCTTGTCCAGCACATCTCCGGCAAAACGATTGTTAAGCATCTTGCAGCGCAGCTGTGGATTGGTGGTATGGACCGAAATATTGATGGGTGCCAGATGGAAGCGGATGATACGCTCAAAGTCTTTCTCACTCATATTGGTCAGGGTGATGTAGTTGCCCTGTAAGAATGACAGACGAGAATCATCATCCTTAAAATACAGTGTCTCTCTCATACCGGGAGGCATCTGATCGATAAAACAGAATACACACTTGTTACGGCAGGAACGATACTCATCCATCAGACCATTCTCAAAAGTCAGGCCCAGATCCTCCTCCGGATCCTTGTCGATCTCCAACAGCCACTCTTCTCCGTCAGCCTTTTGGATCAGGATCTCCAGATAGGTATCTCCGATATAAAAACGATAGTCAAAAATATCTTCGATTTCATTGCCATCGATGGCCAACAGACGATCACCGGGCTCCAGTTCCATCTCTTCTGCCAGAGAGCCTGGATCCACCGCTGTGATCAGATGACCAACAGGCTTATCATGTTTGGTTTTCATACAATCCTCCTGTATCAAACACAATGGTGTATACGGCAAAAAAATGCTCTAACCACATTCTTCCCCCAGTATACTAACATTAACTTATAATATAACATATTTGCCAGGAAAATACAACAAAAAATCCCGTTTGATTTCTAACAGGAATTCAAACGGGATTTTCTCTTTCTGTCACACATTATTAAAATAATCTGCGGAAATGTTAATGACTCATGCCGCCACCCAGTTTTTCTTTGAGCACAGATACTTCATCTGCCGACAGCCCCAAGTCTTCCATCAGGAACGCTTCTGCCTCTGCCACCAGATCTGCCTGATACACATCCTTCACCTTGAAGTGTGAATTGAGGGTTTGGATGATATTGCTGTTAACCACTGCTTCGTATTTTTCACTACCCTCTTCCACACCATAATAATTCATGTAGGTTTCCATATAATCTTCTACAACTTCGTCAATGGTTGCACCCATCAGGCATTCCAGTAAGGCGCTGACAAAACCAGCACGATCTTTTCCTTCGTTGCAATGCAACAAATAGGGGGCCTCGCCGTCAATGATAAAACGCATACCGCGCGCCAGGCTTGCCGTTGCATCCTCGGATACAAAATCCATTCCCAGATTCAGATATGTAACCTGACAGGTCTGATAATAGAAGTCCTCCGTATTTTCATAGGTATTGGAAGCATCGGCCAGATTGATGATGGTCTTAATGCCAGCATCTTTGGCAGCTTTGTCCGCATATATGTTGCGACTGATGTCTGGATTAATGGGGGAAGAAGAACGATATAACTTGTTTTCGCCCATGCCGGTAGTATCTACGACACGGAAGTTAGCGAATGCCTCGTCACTCAGATGGGAATAATCTCCACGCTCATTGGTACGAACCAACTGATGGATCAACCACTGTTCACGATAGCCATCCTCCTGCTTCAGCGTAAATTCGACCTGCACAGGGGGCTGCATCAGATAATCCCAGCGATAACCGGGTTCCTCCTCTATTTTGACTTTCGTTGCGATTCCGGCAGTGGTGGCAAAATCACCCATATTGATAGCCAGTACCAACACATCTTCTGCAGAAGTGGCGCGCAGTACAGCCATACCATTATCCACATCGCTATAGTTGGAACACAAGGGAATCTCCCATACTTGATCCCCAACCGTCACCTCCAGAATGTCACCGTGTTCATATCCCTGGTCAAAAAGTTCCGCGCCGGTCATGTCCAGGATCAAATTGCCATATTTGGAAATCTCTGCAACGGCAGCCACGCTGTCGGTAGTCTTAGCACAGCATCTAAGCAACACAAACACTAAGACAAGTGCACACAAACCATAAACTATTTTTTTCATTCGATAGTTCCTTTCTAAATACGATTTTCAATAATCTATGCTTTCTGGCCGCTGTGCAACCAATGAAATTCTTGTGTATTATATCACTCCTTTTTCGTTGTCGCAAGAAAAAACAACAAAGATAATAGATTGTGAATATATTTTAACAAGTGTCTTTCTTTTAAAACTTCCCTAAAATCCCTTGACGCTGTCCGTTTGTCCGTATAAAATAGAGTTGGTATATTTTTGGAAGGTATGACCATTCTAGGGTCTACCCCATTGCATACGTACGATGGATGCGTACATAATACAAACCTTGGAGGAAATCATGGAGCAGAACTATTCGTTTGAGCACAAAGTTCCCCACGCGCCCTTAAAGATCTGCGCGATGCCGAACTGTATCGATTTTGCAAAGATGGTGGATGAGCATATCCGCGAAATCCGTCAGGCCGACCCGGAGGCTGTAGCCGCCAGAAAGAATCAAGCTGCTTTTTACGGTTATGACTGTGACTCTTATCTGATCCCTACTCAGATGATCCGTTTCGGAACCGGTGAGGGCAAAGCCACCTTGCTGGAATCTGTACGTGGTACTGATCTGTATATCGTTACCGATGTACTGAACCACAGCCTGACTTACACCGTCTGCGGTCACACTCATTATATGTCCCCCGATGATCATTATCAGGATCTGAAGCGTGTCATTTCCATTGCTGTTTCTCACGCACAGCGTGTCAACGTGGTAATGCCCTTCCTGTATGAAGGCCGCCAGCATCGTCGTACCAGACGTGAGTCTTTAGACTGTGCTTTTGCACTGGAAGAACTTTGCGACATGGGTGTACAGAACATCATCACCTTTGATGCTCATGACCCCCGTATCGTTAACTCCGTACCTTTACATGGTCTGGAAAACTTCATGCCTACCTACCAGTTCTTCAAGTCCATTTTCGAGCGCGATCCTGATATTCAGATCGATAAGAATCATCTGATGATCATCAGCCCCGACGAAGGCGCCATGGACCGTGCTGTATATTTTGCCAACAATCTGGGTGTAGACATGGGTATGTTCTACAAGCGCCGCGATTACTCTCGCGTTGTAAATGGTAAGAACCCCATCGTAGCCCATGAATTCCTGGGTTCCAACATTGAGGGCAAGACAGTTATTATCATCGATGATATGATCTCTTCCGGCGACAGTATGCTGGACACCTCTAAAACCCTGAAAGAGATGGGCGCTGCCAAGGTGATCATCTGCTGTACCTTTGGTCTGTTTACCAACGGTCTGGAAAAGTTCGACGAGTTCTATGAAAAGGGCTACATCAATTATGTAGTTACTACCAATTTGAACTATCGTGATCCTGCTCTGGTGACCAAACCCTGGTACATCGAAGCAGATATGACTGCATTCTCTGCAGAAATCATTGATACCTTCAACCACGATGTAGGTATTAGTTCCGCTCTGAATACTACTCCTAAGATCCAGCAGTTGATCGCAGAGCACAATGCCAGGACCAAGGAATTCACTCAGATGGAGTTAGAATTTTAAATGAATTGTGCCTAGTATTGCACTTCTATCTAAACACAAAGAAAACAAAAGACGATGTCTTTCGTGTGAAATTCACACAGACATCGTCTTTTTGATTGTTTTTTACTCCTATGCAGTTCTCATGCCGGCATGGTTCGTTCCCTTACTCTTCTACAGTAGGATTCTTCCATTCTTTGTACATCTTATTGCTGAAGTAAGCAGATACCAGCAGCACTACCTTAAACAGGAAAGAAGCCAACACCAGCACCGAGCCGATCATGATCAACACAGGCAGTACTTTTCCCAGCAGGATCATGGCATAAGCAGCTACTTCCGCAATGGCCAGCAGCTTCCAGCTGTTTAAAATAGCTACGCTGTTCAGTTCTACATTATTCTGTACCTCGATCTCATGAATCCCCTTGCCCAGCATGTATACTACTAACAGAGAACCCAACACCATAGCGATCTCGATCACATTACCCATGATGCCCAAACCGGCAGTCAACTTAAACAGTGCCATTACATAAACCACTGCCGTTAATCCAGCCAAAATCAAGGCCACAGGGCGAATCGCTGCCATCTTGGGGCTCTCCTTTGCAAAATCATTGCAGCCCTTCCAGATCAACAGATAGCCCACAAAATCAGGCAGAATATTGATGCCCAGATTCAGCTCCAGCATAACAAAAATCAGTCCAATAAAAATCAGTTTCATGGTATTCATTTCCTTTCTTCTTTGGTCACTTTATTCTTCCCAGTGGATCTCATGGATACGCACATTGGGCAGATAACCGGTGTTCCGGTCTATATCAATATCAGGGATCTCATAAGGAGCTTCTGTCTCCACAGTCACAGCATCATCCGACAGGATGTCATCTGACGAAGTCTCTGCTGACGTTTCCTCTTCTAACGTTTCCGCTTCAGAAGTCATCTCCTCTGACATCTCTTCCTCTGTCTGACATACGTTCTCTATTTCATTTTCAGGCTGAATTTCTTCCGGCATCTCTTCCATCATGGTTCCCCACTTAGCAAGCTCACCCCAAACATAGTCCGGCAGGTCTTCCGTCAGGCTGCAGGTCACGGCTCCGGCATAATAATCACCGGACCAGGCCTCTCCTGCCACTTCTTTCTGAATGACCTGATTCAGCTTCATGGAGAAATATTGTCTCCACTGATATTCCAAGTCGCCAATAGAACCATCGGTATAACTGCCGATCTCATCGCAGCCCAAATCTCTCAGATACTCAAGTCCCTGCTCCTCTGCTCCAGGCAAGTACCATTTACCAATGACAGCTACATCTACCACTGCCTCCTGGTTGGTACTCCATACACCGTAGGCAAAAGCATTGACTGCCTGAGTCACCAGTGTATCACTGCTGCCCTTGGCTGCTACAAATCCCACACGATTGGTTTCTGTCATCAAACCGACCAACGCTCCCTGCAGATACTGAGCAGCGCCCACATTGATGTTAAAGGTCCCCGAGTTGACTCCATTATACAGTGCACTGCCTACACAGGCAAACATCACATCCGGATATTCCTCGGCGATAGCTGCGATCACAGCTTCATATTCTCTGGCACATCCCAGAATCAGCTGACACCCCTCATCCACACAGGCCAGGATACTCTCCTCGATCCGGGTCCAGTCTGCCTCACGACTATTGTATTTTACCAGGATCTGATCTTCACTCACCTCGATATCCGAAGCCGCCTTCACCATCTCCTGATACAGACTATATGCCAACAGAGAGTCATCATGCTCCTCTCCATAGAAGATCATTCCCACCTTGACCTCTGTCGCCTGACGGGTAAGAGGCTCTGCAGGCGCTTCGGTCGTCTGCTCTGTGGTCTCCTCGGTAGACGCCAGCACAATAGGTAATTCGGTTTCTACGACTGCAGTGGTCGCTTCCCCTCCTTTGCCTCCGCAGGCAGCTAACAGACAAATCGCCGCAAGGCACAAAGCCACCATTTTTTTCTTCATTTTCATATTGTTTCCTTTATTTTCTCTATTCTTCTCGTATCTGCACGCTATGTTGATACGATATTTCCCTCAAAATAGTCCGTATGATTTCATGGTTTTTCACTCATACTAACCCTGTACGATCAGTTTCATCGTACAAACTCTTTGAATAAGAAAGGACGAAACACCATGGTACGTTTGGATTGTAATGTAAAAACCTGTGTTCACAACGCTGACAACTGCTGCTGTCGCGGCAACATTCTGGTAGAAGGTCAGGATGCCCGCAAGAAGGAAGCCACCTGCTGTGCCAGCTTCTATGAGAAGACTGACAACTCTTATCGCAACAAATATGAGACTCCTGACACTGCTCTGGCCGTAGACTGTGATGCTGTCAACTGTCGTTTTAACGACAATCGCATATGCAAAGCAGCACACATCAATATCTCCGGTGGCAGTGCTTCCAGTGTACGCGAGACCCAGTGTTCTACTTTTGAAGCAAGATAACAGGCTTTTTATTACAGAGTCGACAGTTCTCCTGTCGGCTCTATTTGTTTTCCAGACGAACCACTGCGTGAAGGTGTGCTCCTCCCGGATCCTTCACTGCTGTCACATAAGCACCATGCTCATCGGTCTCCCAGTCGCCAAAGCAGGCGATGGAATCTCCCAGCAATGCTGCCTTTTTATACATAATAGTCACATCGTTAAAATCTACTGCCTCTACTCCGGCAGGCAAAGACTCTACCGCATAGTCCAGATAGCAGAGATTATTGACATGACGATTGATATCGATATCTCTCTTTAAAATGGCGTATTCCCAGGTCTTAGGAGCATCGGTCAGCATCTTCAGGCGCTTCATAGGCTCGTCAAAGACCGCATCTTCCACGGTACCATACTCATCCATCATACCGGCAGGTACTTTCAGCATTTTTTGAGATCTGGCATCGATCAAAAGCCAAGATGTGGTAGCTACAGCTACCTTGTTTCCCTGCTCATCCAGCATCTCAAAATCTCGCAGACAGATCAGACCTTCAGCTCCACGGGACCAGGTGCGGATGGTCAGCTTGGTACCCCAACCGGGACGCTGATACATATGGCAGCGCTGCTGATGCAATACCCAACTGTATCCCGTCTGAGGGATCTGATTCAAACCATATCCCACCTGATTAGAATGGCAATTGGAGGCCTCCTGCATCAGGCGCAGGGCACCTTTCATGGTCAGTTGATTCTCTATATTGACATCGTTAAAATGAACCGATGCCTCCATGGTATACACGCCCATGCTATTCTCCTATCTCTTTCGATCTCTCACTTTATCTGGGATTATGCTTCTGAACAAAGGCCGCCAATTTGGCCTGACACTCCTCTGTCTTCATCAGATAGCAGAGACCGTGGCCAGCCTCATCCACATACATCACATCTTTTTCCGATGTACAGGCCGCATAGTTTTGCTCTGTCATATAGCAGGGAACGATGTCATCGGCTCTTCCGTGAAGGAACAACACAGGCAGGCGCCCCTCTTTCATGGCATCCAGTGTAGAGCATGCCTCCCAGTCAAAGCCAGCCATGAATCGGCACAGTAGTCCAGCCAAGGGCATCAGGATCTTTGTGGGCAGGTGCATCCGATACTGGATCATATATCCCATGATCTCCTTGGGACTGGTAAAACCGCAGTCTGCGATGACTCCTCGCACATTGCCGGGCAGATCCAATGCCGAAGCCATCATTACCACCGTGGCTCCCATGGAAATACCGTCCAGATAGATCGGCATATCCTGACCAAAACGATCGGCCAGATATCCTACCCAGTCACGACAGTCATATCGTTCTTTCACGCCCAGAGTGATGTACTCTCCACCACTCTCCTGATGGCCTCTCTCGTCAACCAGCAAAATGGCATATCCCAGGCTCATATAGAAAGGCAGCACCAAACCAAAGTTACTGTAACCGGTGCCGTGAAATCCATGCATCAACTGGAAAAAGCCTTTGATTTTTGACAGGTCCGGCTCACCATTCTCTGCGCGAACACCTTCCGGCCACAGAATATGCCCCACCAATTTGATCCCGTCATGGGCAGTGATCTCCGCACGCTCTCTATCTGCCAGACAGAAAAACTTCTTGCCCTCCTGAAATGCCATGCGATAAGGTGACCACAACGCATCCAGTTTCATCGGCTCATCGGCCTCTTCCGGCGTAGGTGCCAAAGCATAAGGTTCACGACAAATCATCTTGCGAAACAGCTTGACACCGTATGCGGAAAAGCCAATCACTACCGCAATCAGCGCAATAACAACGATCCAAACAACCATAAGTCGGTCCTTTCGATTTCATCACTCATCGTAATATCATTTCCAATTAGGAAAGGGTCTGGCAAAAACCAGACCCTTTTAGTTTACCACTGATTCCCCTGCCTCGTCAATGCGAAGCCTGTGAAAAACCTGCAAACTCTTCCATATTCTTAAGCTACTTCACTACTCACTTAAGATATTTTACTGCTCACAGTATCTTATTTCTTATGATACCTTATTTCTTCTTGCCACCCTTTTTCTCTTCGGGCTTTTCCTCTACCACATTGATCTTGCGGATCTCTCTGGTACGGATCTCCTTACAGATCTCATTTACGAAGGTATCCAGAGGCTTCTGACCTTCATCGCCCTCGTAACGGCTGCGTACAGATACCAGACCTTCTTCCTCTTCCTTCTGACCTACGATCAGCATGTAAGGAACGCGGTCCATACGAGCGGAACGGATCTTGTAACCGATCTTCTCGGAACGGCTGTCTACGGTAGCCAGTACACCGTTATCTCTCAGCTCAGCGCCAACCTTGTCAGCGTACTCCTGATACTTCTCAGAGATGGGCAGTACACGAACCTGCTCAGGGCACAGCCAGGTAGGCAGCAGACCGGCATACTTCTCGATCAGCCAGGCCAGAGTTCTCTCATAGCAGCCCATGGAAGTTCTGTGGATGATGTAAGGACGAACTTTATCACCGTTCTGATCTACATAGTACATATCGAAACGCTCAGCCAGGAACATATCCAGCTGGATGGTAACCATGGTATCTTCCTTGCCGTATACGTTCTTAGCCTGAATATCCAGCTTAGGACCGTAGAATGCAGCCTCGCCAACAGCCTCGGTGTAAGGGATACCAGCCTCGTTCAGCAGGTCACGCAGAACGCCTTCTACATGGTTCCAGCTCTCAGCATCGCCCAGATACTTGCCAGGATTCTCAGGATCCCACTTGGACAGACGATAGGTTACATCGTTTTCCAGGCCCAGAGTCTTCATGCAGTAACGGAACAGATCCAGACAACCCTTGAACTCCTCGCCAACCTGGTCAGGACGCAGGATCAGATGACCCTCGGAGATGGTGAACTGACGAACACGAGTCAGACCATGCATCTCACCGGAATCCTCGTTACGGAACAGAGTAGAAGTCTCGCCGTAGCGGATAGGCAGATCGCGGTAGGATTTCTGGCTGTTCTTGTATACATAGTACTGGAAAGGACAGGTCATAGGACGCAGTGCGAATACTTCGGATTCGGGATCCTTCTCATCGCCCAGTACGAACATACCCTCTTTGTAGTGATCCCAATGGTCAGAGATCACGTACAGATCCTTCTTGGCCATCAGAGGGGTCTTGGTACGAACGTAGCCACGACGCTCTTCTTCG